>JAFPYQ010000270.1 GCA_017394475.1 Oscillospiraceae bacterium
GCTGCAGCCAGCGACCTGGGAGGGATAGTCAGAGGTGTGAACGAGGCCGATAACTTCGGCGGCAACGATAAGAGCGAGGGCTACACCAATATGGTGGATATCGGCGGCATCATAAACAACTGCGCATCCTACGCAGATGGAAGCAACGTGCTTGCGGCTCTTGATGACTGCATCGTTTACAACAAGAACGGTACCGATCACACCGGCGCATCCGGCCTGTCCATCTATTATCCTCTGTCTGTAGAGGGTTCTGAGGAACTCAAGATATTCTCCGGTATATGCATCAGCCCCTATTATCTTTCACTGGTGGATATGGTCGCAAAGGGCTACACAGGCAACGGCTATGACGAACAGGTGTTCTTCACCGAGGATGGCGGTTGGTCTAATGATGACTGCGGAGGCAACTACGACACATATTTCGATGATGAGAGCTACGGCGAGAGCGGTGAGAGCAGCCTTATAACCTTTGCTCAGGAGCCCCATCTCGATGAGAACGGCGTCTATACCTTCACCCTCGATGAACAGGGCTATGAATATGCTGCAGGCGTTACTGCATATATCTATCTTGGCATCGACGAGGAGAATGTAGTAGAGCTGGGCGAGACCGATGACATGTATGTTGACTGGGAGACAGGTACATTTGCTGATAATTTCGACGGCTACTGGCTGGCACTTCCCGATGGTCAGATACTGCCTACATATATAGTTGATTCCACCGAAGAATACACCGTGTTCACCTCTCCCATCATGCTCAACGGAGATCGCACCAATCTGCGCGTGCGCGTGTACACTGATTATACCGTTGTTGTAGAAGGTGCATGGGACGGCATCGATGAGAACGGTATGGCAGCAAGAGAGATAAAGAAGATCTCAGCAGGGGATACTATAGTGCCTGTTTACTATCTGTTGGATGAGTCTGACTTCTCCGGTGAAGAATACTCCTGGCAGGATGGCGACAATATCGCATATGATTATCTCCCCTCCGCAGATTACTACTATGGTTTCGGCATAGACGATGTCTACGGCGATTACTACATTTCTGATTTCGTAGTCTTCAGTATCGACGAGGAAGGCAATATCTCCTTTGATCAGAACTGATAAGGCATAAATATCGTATGATAAAGGCATACCCGTTGACTATTTAGTCAATGGGTATGCCCTTTAAAAAAGAAAGGAACAGAAATGGATAACAACGCTTCGGGCGGAAAAAGAGGTAAGAACAGACCCTATCTTATATACCTGCAGCAGAAGTCTGCTCTGACCAAGCCGAGATACGATGTTTTCCGCGACAGTATGAACGCCATATATGATATCGAAGGGGATATGGGCAGGCATACTTTTTCTGTGCGCAGGGATGGCTCGGAAGTCCTTGTTCTGCGGAAAAACTCGCAAAGCTGCTGCCCGAATACACGATAGAAAAGGATGACAAGGCAGAGGGCTGAGGTCACAAAAAAGCTGCAGGAGCTTTTTCTCCTGTAGCTTGTATGAGTTATGTGTACAGATCAGTCTGCACCGCCTCCTCCGCAGCCGCTGCAGCTTGAACAGCTCGAACAACTTGAACAGCTCGAACCGCTTGAAGTGTGTGAGGCTCTGCTGTCGCTCCATATCTTCTCGGTCTGATCCAGGAAGGAATACATCTCATAGTCATAGTTGTTGTTACTGTCACATATAACAGCAGTACGACGATTGGTAGTATATATCATCATCAGCACGGTGCAGGGATCGATATCACCGGTGCGTTCAAGAAGTGAGAAACAGTCATGGGGAGTCACATTGAACTTTCCGAGATAGCCGTACTTTTTCCAGAATTCAAGGTCGTTTTTGAGTGCATCGATCCTGTTTTCACTTGCCAGACGGCTATAGAGAGGGCTTTTGGCGATAGATGAGACGTATGTGTATTTCCAGCTTTCCAGATCATCGGGCAGTTTTTTTGTGGCTGCCAGTGTCTGGCTCATGGCGTCAAAGGTAATGATATTTCCATAATTATCTGCGGTCATGGGGAAATTCTTGCACAGCATATCGATAAAAGCTTTGTCCATAGATGTCTGGACTTCATCCCATTCATTGCCGTAGAAATATTCGAGTCTGAGTCCCTGGGGCGTTACCCGTATCATTCTTTTGCGGCAAAGATCAAATAACTCGGTATAGAAATAGAGCGGCTGTTCGGCATCATATGTAGTCCTGAACGGCGGCAGGAGATACCATACGAACGGCATCCCGCTTTCTCCTATCTTTGCGGCAAGGTCACGGAAATGGTTCGGATTTTCTGCAAGCATCTTCTTGACCTTGTTTGTACTCGATATCGCCTTTATCAAAGCTACCACGATGACTACGAATACAACAAACGGCAATACGAATACGAACAGTAAGGCTATGATCGATGTGAATATGTCAGATTCACTGTCATCTGTGCTGCGGGAGATGCTGTCGGGAAGTGTTACATCTATAACTCTTGTCAGACTGCCGAATACATCTTGAGCCATATTCACGCGGACCTTGTACATACCACTGTTGTTTGTGGTACTGCATGTGATCTCGTTTCCCTTTGCCGTGTAAGTTCCCGATGACAATGTACATTCGGCGGAGCTGTCATCTTTGGGCAGCTCAAAGGTGACATTCACCTTGGCCACGGTCTTGGGAAAGTTGTCACCAATGAAGCGGTAACAGAATTCCGCACGGTTATTTTCATTGAGCTTTACTGCAGATGTGATCTTGTATTTGATGGCATAGTTCACGGTCTCATTTTCGGCTGCCTTGAACCAGTGTATCGTGTATCTGTCGCTCAGAGCCTCTACATAGAAGTTGCCGTCCTGCCTGTCCATAGAAGTTGAGACCCCGGCTTTTTCCCCGTTTATCAGGGCTCCGTAAATATCCAGCTTGCTTATGTATTCAAGCTGATTTGAGGAATTGTAGATATCCTTGTAGAACCTTGTGAAGCTGCCTTTTTCATAGGTCACCGTCCACATCTCGGTGATATCCGCATCACCGTTTTCGGCAAAGGTCACCAGGAAATTAGCCTCATCAACGCGGTATTCCTTATCCTCAGCACTTACTTTGTGAGGCATCAGCACCATCATTACAGCAAAGCAGGCGAGGAATACGGTAATAAATCTTTGTGATCTTCGGATACTCATTTCTTATCTCCTGTGTAATAGCAGTTTATATCCTTTGCGTCAAGCTTTCCGCTGACAGCATAAGCAAGGCATTTTGCGCCGCCTCTGCATAGATGAGCCTTAGGGCAGTGTATGCAGTCATCGGGTATTTTTTCAATGGCAAGCTCCGTTATGACATGGCTTTCCTTACAGAGTGTCAGCATATCCCGTTCAAGGCAGTTGCCTATTGGTATCGGCAGGCGGCGGCATGGTAGCAGCGTCCCGTCCGCAAGGAGGTGAGGAGCGTTGTCCCCGCACCGCACCAATAGTAACAGTCCCCGCCTTCAAGGAACTGCAGGGAGCGGTTCAGGTGCACATCTGTACGGGAGAACAGGGGCTTTCTGTAATGCTCCTTTGTGAGTACCCGCAGCGTTTCGCGGAACTGTTCATCCGTCAGTATATCCTCTGTATTACCGCCGAAGGGTATCAGCCTGTCAGCCCAGAAACGGTCGATGCCGTGCCTGCGCACCAGCTTTATCACATCGGGCAGCTCTTTGTAATTGCGCTTATGGCAGGTAAATGCCGCCATAGTCTGTATCCCGGCTTTTTTTAGAAGATGCAGTCCTGCAAAGGCCTTGTCAAAATTACCCTTGCCCCTGATGCTGTCATGAGTTTCCCGCGTGCCGTCTATGCTCACCTGCACGAATGACAGCCGCGAAAACCGTGAAAGCTCATCCGACACTGATTTGTCTATCAGCGTTCCGTTGGTGAGCAGTCCGAATGTGATGCCGTTTTTCTCGAGAAGTGACAGCAGCGGGAAAAGGCTTTGTGAGAGCAGCGGTTCTCCGCCTGTTATATTGATATGGCCTCTGAACCTGTAATTATCGCAGAATGCCATATATTGCCGCAGCAGTCTTTCAAGCTCGGAAAATGGCAGCTCGGATGAGTGCTCATCTTGGTAGCAGTGGGTACAGTGAAGATTGCATCTGTGCAGGATATGCCATTGCAGAACGTGTTTTTTCCCTTTTGATGACATTTCTGCAGCCCTCCTGTTCATTAAGTATTTTAACATATTATATATGACTTGTCAATATGTTGGCAAAATAAGTTTGATATCGACAATAAACATCAGCTTTCCTTTCGGGAATCAGAACATAATAAAGAGGTGGATCATGAATATACAGATATTTGGTACGAAGAAAAGCTCTGATACAAGAAAGGCAGAGCGATTTTTCAAGGAAAGAGGGATAAAGTTCCAGTCGGTGGATCTGTCCGTAAAGGGGCTGAGCAAGAGGGAACTGGAGTCTGTCATCCGGGCAGCGGGGTCAATAGAGGATGTTCTCGATGAAAACTGCAAAGACAAGGATGCATATCTTCTGATAAAGTATCTTGAGGACAGCGCAAAATTTGACAAGCTGCTGGAAA
>JAFPYQ010000271.1 GCA_017394475.1 Oscillospiraceae bacterium
CCCCGCTTCAGCATTTCCAGCACATATTTCTGACCGTTCCTGTCAAAAAGCACCGCGGTATAGGGTATGCCGCCCTTTCCTATCTTCTGCTGTGAGATTATCCCCACATCCGAGGAGTTTTCCGTTATATCCCTTTTCTTCTTCCCGTCATCGGTGCTTATGTTCCTGATATAACCCTGTTCCACCAAAGTATCGAAAATATATGTCCTGACCGTATTGAGCTTTATATCCGCCGAAAGCTTTTCCTTTGCGGCGTCATTCAGTCTGTCCAGCAGATCGGTGACGGATACGGGATCATCGGAGAGCTGGATATCCCCTATCTTGTTCATGGCATCCGCCACATCGGATATACTTGAGAGCTGTGACACCTCGGGGGCGCTCTCCTGCTTTTCATCCGTGCCAGTTTTCCCAAGATATGCCTTTATCTCGGAGATAAAGCGCTCACCGTAACGCTCGTACTTGGTCTGCGCGATGCCGGGGATATTCAGGAAATCCCGCTTTGTCACAGGCTTTGCCGCACTCATTTCCGACAGCACCGCATCAGTGAACACCACATAGGCAGGCACGCTCTGGGCAAGAGCAAGCTTCTGCCGCAGCGCCCTCAGGATGCCAAACAGCTCTGTATCGGGCTCGGCTCCCGAAAGGGTCTTTCTTTTCCGCGCAGGCCTTGTCTTTTCGGGCAGGCGCAAAGATATACGCTGTTCGCCCTTTAATACGGGCAGTGCCTTCGGTGTCAGTTTAAGACTTCCCGTATCCTCTATTACACGGACAAAGCCCTGTGCGATGAGGGCAGAGCAGAGAAAACCGATATAATCGTCACTGTCATCCTTCATGATGCCGTAGGTGGTGAGCTTGTCAAGTCCTCGTCCTGTTATCCTTTCATCGGAGTTATCCGCCCGCAGGATACGGCTTATCATCAGCTTTCCGTACATCTCGCCGCTGCGGTAGATGCAGGACATTATCTTCTGCATATCAACCGTCACATCCGTGCTCTCCGCACCGCTGAGACAATAGGAGCAGTTGTCGCACCGCGGGGCGCTGTCCTCCCCGAAATAGCGCAGCATATAGCTCCTGAGGCATGTGGTCTGCCTTGCATAGTCCACCATCCTGTCAAGCCTCCTCAGATCCCTCTGCTTGATGATGAGTGCCTGTTCCGGGGGAAGCTGTGAATCCTCAAAGCTTTTCTCAATCAGGAATTTTGCGATGCTGATATCCCTGCCGTTTGCCATAAGGATACATTCGGAGAACGAACCGTCACGGCCTGCACGCCCTGCTTCCTGATAGTAGCTCTCGATATCCTTGGGCATATTGTAGTGGATGACAAATGTTACATTTGATTTGTCGATACCCATGCCGAAGGCATTTGTGGCGGTTATGACCCTTACGCGGTCATAGATGAAGGCATCCTGGTTCTCCTTTCTCTCCGTATCAGAAAGGCCTGCATGATAGCGGGCACAGGGTATCCCCTTTTCGCGGAGCATCTCGCAGGTGCTCTCCACATCCTTCCTTGTGGCACAATAGACGATGCCGCTGCGCCCCTGCCTGTTGTAGTCCTCCACAAGGCTCAGAAGGTCATGAGCCTTGTCCTTGGGACGGCGCACCTCAAAATACAGGTTCTCGCGGTCAAAGCCCGTCACCAGTTCAAAGGGAGAGCGAAGTCCGAGAAGCCTTTTTATATCCTGCCTTACCTGTTCGGTGGCTGTGGCGGTGAATGCAGCCACAGTGGGGCGATAGGGCAGCTTGCCTATGAACTCGGGTATCTCCAGATAGGAGGGGCGGAAATCCTGCCCCCACTGGGATATGCAGTGTGCCTCATCAACGCAGAACAGCTTTATATCCGCATTCATGCACATATCGAGGAACACCTCGTTGGAAAGGCGCTCCGGGGCAACATACACGATCTTATAGACATTGTTGGCACAGTTGCGGATCACGGTGTATATCTGCTGCATGGTAAGTGAGGAATTGATATACGCCGCGCGGATGCCCAGATCCACAAGGGAGCGGACCTGATCCTGCATAAGTGATATGAGCGGTGAAATTACGATGGTCATCCCATCTGCAGCCAGAGCGGGAACCTGATAACATATCGACTTTCCCGCTCCCGTGGGCATCACTCCCAGAGTATCCCTGCCCGACATGACCGAATCTATCAGCGGCTCCTGACCGTTCCTGAAACGGTCATATCCGAAATACTGCTTTAATATCTCATATTTGTTCATAGTACCCATTCCGTTGATCCATTCCTGCGGCTTTCATCATACTGCCCACCCTGCTGCCTGCAAGGGTGGGCATAAATACATATTCAGACTCGACTCAGTATGCGCCCCAAAGGTAGTTGTAGGAGAGCACACAATGCTCGGGTATGTTCAGCTCCCGCCCGTTTTTGTCAAGTATCTTCCTTATGGTGGTATAGCCGCCGTCGGAGTTCTGCTCATAGCCCACTATATACAGATAACCGTCTGCCGTGGCGATAGCTTTGGGAGTATCAAGGGAGGAAAGGTCCGCAAAAAGCTCTCCGTCCTTGTTTATCTGCGTAAAGCGCACATCCTCGCCGGTGCCTGTGTATATGGGCTCAAAGCCTGCCAGCTCCAGAAGTATCTGTTGTGTGGGATCGGGATCCATCATCTTTGCGGTGACATACTCATTGATCTCATAGTCATCGTTCAGAGTGCATCTTTTACCGTATCTCTCGAAAACGCATATCACATCATCTGGCAGCTTTTCCTTCGGTATCTGATAGATATTTTCATAACGGGCATCCACTATCACATTCGCCTCATGATCCATCAGACCTATGACTGAATTGGTCTCAAATATCATCAGAGAATGTTCGGAAAGTATCTCCTGCGCTATATCCCCGTCTATGGGCGATGTGAGCCTCAGCTTATTGCGCCAGCCCAGATCAAGGGGCTTCTGCTCGCCGTTGGAAAGTGAAAACAGTGTATATTTTGATATGGGATCATCGGGCTTTTCGGGGAGATCGGCGGCAATGCCCGTCTTTTCATCCGCAAAGGGCAGCACAAAATCATGCTCTGCAGGGATGATCTCATCCCCCCTGGTGTTGATGACGCCGAACTTCATCTCATCCGCATCACCCTTGCCCACCACTGCATAGCCGTAGCGGTTGAACTGCCCTGCATAGGTGTACTTGAATCCTGTGGTCTCCTTGCCGTAGGTGTCGATGTAGCCCGCGTGGGACATATCATCGTATACCCTGGCATAGCCGTTGACAAAGCGTGGCTTGTCCTCATCCGAAAGAATGTGATACTTACATTCGATGACCGTTTCGCCCTTATTGTTGATAAAGCCCCAGCGTTCGCCCTGTGCCACTGCATAGAGGCCTCCCGTACACTCCGTCACACAGTCCCCGTAAAGATCGGCACCTATGTCGGTATATTCGGGCTCACATATTATATTCCCGTGGATATCTATAAAGCCCCAGAGGTCGTTCTCCTTGTAGGCTGCTATCCCCTCGGGAGAAAACGCACATATCTGCTCGAACACAAAATCTGTCAGGAGCTTGCCCTTTTTGTCCATCAGGGCATAGCGGATCATATAGTCCTCTTCGTTGACCTTGTATATGGGAGCAACGCCGAAATTGAACATCGCACCCTTTATATACTCATCATTTTCATGGGAGGAAAGATCGAAGAGCTTTTCTTCATCATCATCCTGGATGCTTTGTGAAACAGTGGTGTCGCTTTGTGCAGCAGTTTCTTCCGAAACGGATACCGTAGTCACGGATACGGTTTCGTCCGTTCCTTCTCCACCCTGCTCTGATGTGTTTTCAGAAATGTCCGTACTGTCAGAAGCGGTCTCTGAGGGTTCTGACGCAGTGATGCCGCTCTCAGACATTTCCGTTTCCGTCATCATATCTGTGGGTATCACTTCTGTGGGGACAGGCGGTTCCTCTACCGTCCTGCAGGCAGACAGGCACAGTGCTGCGGCGCATATTATTGTAAACAAAGTTTTTCTTGTCATCATATCTATCTAAAAAAGCCCCCGTGTCGGGGGCTTGATCTTTACCCTATCACAATGTGATATATCAAAGTTCAATGCGCTTTGCTATCTCATCAAGGAATTCATCGGTATAAACGACTCTCTTGTTTTCGAGAGTGGACATTGCGGAAAGGTTCTTGTCCATGATACCGTCTTCCATGGTCTTAACGGATGCCTTTTCAAGTGCATCTGCAAATCTCATGAGCTCGGGAAGTCCGTCAAGTTCGCCTCTCTTGCGGAGAGCACCGCTCCATGCGAATATGGTGGCAATGGGATTGGTGGAGGTCTTCTCACCCTTGAGGTGCTGATAGTAGTGACGAGTAACTGTGCCGTGGGCAGCCTCATACTCGTACTTTCCATCGGGAGAAACGAGAACGGATGTCATAAGGCCGAGAGAGCCGTATGCAGTAGCCAGCATATCGGACATAACGTCGCCGTCATAGTTCTTGCATGCCCAGATATAACCGCCCTGAGAACGGATAACTCTTGCAACTGCATCATCTATTAGGGTGTAGAAATACTCTATGCCGTTTGCCTCGAACTTTGCCTTGTACTCATTCTCGTAGATCTCGGCAAAGATATCCTTGAAGCGGTGATCGTAGGTCTTGGA
>JAFPYQ010000272.1 GCA_017394475.1 Oscillospiraceae bacterium
GGATGAGGTGAATCTGTTCTGCGAGGCTGGAGCTATACGCTGGTGCTTGCAGACCATATCGGAGAATTTCCCCGACTGCCGCATATTCGTCCTCACCCCCATCCAGGCAGCAGACCCCAGGCACAACCGCAAAAACAGGAAGATAATTGAAAATATCAAGGCAGTATGCAGTGAGATGTCAGTACAGGTGATAGATATGTACTCAAACTGCGGCATCTGCGAGAAATTCGAGGTCATCGGCGGCGAGGGCAGATATCTTCGTGACGGACTTCACCCGAAGGAGAACGGTCAGGCACTGATGGGCGCTTATGCCGCAATGGAGATACGCAACAGACTTTTCTGAGGATGTGACACTATGCAGGAGCTTTTCACCCACAGATTCACCATAAAGATCGATACATCAGCCTGCACTTCTATGGTCGCAGGAACAGAACCTGCCCTCGGTGACACCTGGTACTACAGTGATCAGGTCTTTGAGAGCGGGAAAATATACGGTCTTGTCAGTGAATACGGTCAGGGTTCTGTATTTCTTTCATACCTGTGCGGCGGCGGGACAGATGCAGGAAATGACGGCGTCAAGATCACCTGTAATGATGTTTTGGTCACCTGTAAGGAACTGGGAGCCGTCAGCCATATACTTGAGCCGGCAAAAGCCGATTACGGCAAACTGGTTGTACGCAAGGCCATCGAAAAGGCTCTTTCTGAAAGCGGGAAAGGCTCCTTTGCACAGATCATGGAAAAGTTCATGCTCACTCCCGAAAGATCAGACAGGAAATTCACAGCTCTCAGCGGTGAAAGGTGGAAAGCTGCGGCGGCATACGGCTTTGCCCTGGGCAGGCGGATATTCTATGCGCCTTATATGACAAGCAGCTTTTACTATCGGATGCTCCCGACCGGACTTATAAAGGCATTGCGCGAGCTCACCGAAAGCGGAGCGGTGATCCTCCTGCCCGTTGGCAGTGACAGCGTTGTAAAGCATTTTGCGGATGAAATAAGGTATCTTGACAGGAAATTTGTTTTTGATAAAGAGCGTCTCGGAGCGTCCTCTGACTACATACACTGATTCTTGAAATGAAAATAAAAACTTTATTCGCAGTTCTCGCAGCCAGCATCATATTCACTTCATGCGGACTTACAGGACCTATCGAAGGACTGCTGACGCCGCCTGTCATATCAGATGAACAGCAGGCGGTGTATGATGCCCTTGCCGCGGATACCGAGGACAATATCTCCCTTGTCTATCCGCGATACGGCGACAACCGCAGCGCCTTCATATTTTCCGACCTGGACGGTGACGGAAATGATGAGGCTATCGCCTTCTACCGCACATCCCGGGATGACTCTAATGTGCGCGTGAACATAATGAAGGAAGAGAATGACGCCTGGCGCAGCGTTTACGATCACTCCGGCAGAGGCACATCTGTGGAAAGGGTGTTCTTCACCGAATTTTCGGGCAAGCAGCGCTTTATGTGCATAGGATACAGCTATCTCACACAGATAGACAAGACCCTTTCCGTATACAGCTTTGACGGCGGCGCGCTCAACGAGGAATACAGCGACATCTACAACAAGCTGGAAATAGTGGATATCAACCTTGACGGCGGCGATGATGTCGTCCTGATAAACGGCAATACCGAAGAGCACCCGGGCTATGTCATGCTCGTCACATCCCCGGAAGACAGCAGTTCTGTACGCTGCACATCTGCTGTAAAGCTGAGAACTGCTTCCACAGAGCAGGTGAACACCATCTCCGGCGGTATCTCCGGAGGTGCTGCGGCGGTATTCA
>JAFPYQ010000273.1 GCA_017394475.1 Oscillospiraceae bacterium
ACGATACTCATGGACCTTTGTTTGAGGAGGGGTACAGGTCATGAGGAAGAAGGTACTGACAGCTATAACGCTTGCGGCAGTTCTGTGCAGTACGCTGCAGCCGGCTCTGTACAGAGCCGGTGCGGGAAGCACTCTTATGATGAGCACATTCGCCGCCGATGAGGAGACATATACTGAAGGCACATATGAGGATCTGACCTACCGCAGATACAGCGACTATATCGAGATCACAGGCTGCGATGAAAATACTGTGGAGCTTATCATTCCTGCTGAGATAGACGGTCTGCCTGTGACGCGTATCAAGAACTGGGCATTTGCATTCAGTGAGAATATGACATCGGTCGTAATGCCTGAAAGCATTGTATACACAGGTATGGACTCTTTTGCAAGCTGTAAGAATCTGAGCTCGGTCACGCTTCCGGACAGCCTTGAGGAGATCATGATCGGTACATTCTCTGACTGCTCCTCGCTGAAGTCGATCAAGCTCCCGGCAAGCTGTCTCCGTTTGCGTGCGAGCGTTTTTTCGTACTGTACTTCACTTGAAGAGGTGATCTTTCCGGATCATCAGGTAGATGTTTACAGTAATGTTTTTCAGGAGACTGCATGGCTGAAAGCAAAACAGGCTGAGGATCCGCTTGTTATTGTGGACGGCACTCTCATAGACGGAACGACCTGCACCGGTGATGTGGTCATTCCTGATGATGTGACGATCATTTCTTCCGGGGCTTTTTCAATGAATTCCAAGATCAATTCAGTTGTTATCCCGGCGAGCGTTAAAAACATCTGGGATGAGACCTTCTACTACTGTACACACCTTGTATCAGTCGATATGAAGGGCGTGGAATATATCGGTCCAAGCGCATTCAACGGCTGCTTTGCGCTCGATTATCTGACACTCCCCGCATCACTGAAAACGATATCAGAGTTTGCCTTTGAAGACTGCGGCGATACCTCTACTGTGGTGACCTACTGCGGTACTAAGGAGCAGTGGGCGCAGGTCGATAATCAGGACAACAGTCTGCTTCTTTTCCTGGCGAAGATCATATACGCGCCGGAGGACATTGCCGGGGATATAAACGGCGACGGAGCCTTCAATGTCGCTGAAGCTGTTGCCTTGCAGAAGTGGCTGCTCGCAGACGGATCGGCAGATGTGAAGAACTGGGAGCTCGGTGATCTCTGCAAGGACGACTGCCTTGATGTTTTTGATATGATCATTATGAGGCAGATGCTTGCTGACAAGTGATAAAAGGGAATAACTATGGATAAAAATACAACTGTTAACAATAAGAAAAAGAGACGCCATTCGCTCGCGGCTAAGACAGTTCACTCCATGATACGGAACTGTGTGATATTCGGATTAGTTGCTCAGCTCGTAGCTCTGGCCTTTTATGCCGTGTCCTCAACGAATCAGCTCATAGATCTTGCTGACGGTATAGCACATCAGGCAATAATGTCAGCAACTCACGGTACTGACACGATCAGCTTTTCCAACAGGGTAATGGATACATATTACAGCCTTAGCGATGAGGAGCTCGCCATGAACGGCTCCGATGAGTACAGAGAGCTTTTTGCTGATGTAGGCATGGAAAAGGGCGGCTCCTATGACGTGCTTGTGCATATGCTCGGCGGCATGCTGGAATCATACGATGTCTATGATGTGTATGTCGCGATGTACGATGAGGAGAATAGCCGGATAGTCTATATCGCAGATTCTGACGAGAATGTGGAGGATCGTCTGTATCCCGGAGAATGGGAGAATGTAAACAGAGAGGGAATGGAAAAATTCCTGAATTGGGACGGCAAGGGCAAGCTGTATGATATAGAAAAGACAGATAAATACGGCCTGCTTTGCACAGTTGGCTTGCCTATCCGGGACGACAGCGGCAATATATGCAGCTTTATGCTCGTTGATGTATCTGTAGACAATGTTCTGAGCGGAATGGCTGAGTTTGCTGCCAGACTGTCCATTGTGCTGGTCGCGTTAACGATACTGCTTGCGTGGCTTCAGACAAGAAAGATAAAGAACGTGCTCGTCAAGCCTATAAACCAGATAGCTGAGGCTTCGCAGAGCTATGCCAGCGACAGGCTTGCGGGTATGGATAACAGTAAAATGCATTTTGCTGCGCTCGATATACATACAGGCGATGAGCTTGAGGATCTTTGCTCGGCAATGAAGAATATGGAACACGAGCTGTCAAATTATGAGTCGAATCTCACCCAAATAACCGCGGAAAAGCAGCGTATCAGCACGGAGCTTTCCCTCGCGACTCAGATACAGTACGCTATGCTGCCTCATATTTTCCCGCCGTATCCCGAGAGAACGGAATTCGACATCTACGCTACAATGGAGCCTGCCCGTGAGGTCGGGTGAGATTTCTACGATTTCTTCTTTATCGACGACGATCATCTTTGCCTTGTTATGGCTGATGTTTCGGGCAAGGGCATACCTGCCGCGCTGTTCATGATGATCTCCAAGACGATACTCCAGAGCTGCGCGATGCTCGGTGTTTCGGTCGCGGAGATACTCGAAAGGACAAACGAAGCGATATGCTCGAATAATCAGGTGGAGATGTTCGTAACCGTATGGCTCGGCGTGCTTGAGATATCCACAGGCAGGCTCACTGCGGCAAATGCGGGGCATGAGTATCCCGTCATCAGGCGCGCAGGCGGCGATTTTGAGCTTATCAAGGATAAGCACGGCTTCGTCATCGGCGGAATGGAGGGCTCAAGGTACAAGAGCTATGAGCTCCAGCTTTGCCCGGGAGACAGGCTGTTCCTCTATACTGACGGCGTACCGGAGGCGACTGACGCGAACGAGGAGATGTTCGGCAATGAGAGAATGCTCGCGGCGCTCAATTCCGACCCGGAGGCTGACCCTGAGGGCATACTCAAAAACGTCCGGTCGGCCGTGAATGACTTCGTCAGGGACGCAGAGCAGTTCGATGATCTCACAATGCTCTGCATTGAATACAGGGGAAAAGACGGCGGACAGAAATCATCGTAACGGTGTAACCATTTGCCGCTGAGTATGGTATATATTACAGAAGCGGCTGAAAAGCCGGGATAAATTATCAGGAGGTTAGCGATATGCCTAAGCCGAATCTTGGAAGAAAAGCTAAAATGGAAACCCAGTTAAAGACTTTTAATTTCATTGAGAGTGTGTACTATACTCGGCCATATGATGACCCGCTCAGAGGAGAGGTCAAGAATGCAAGAGACGAATCGTCAGCGTTTCAGAATGATTTCTACGGGCTGAGTGATGAGGACGAGGTAGAATGGATCGAGTCAATCCCAAATTCTGTGTAAACGGCAAATAGTGCAATAAAAGAGTATATGATGAGACCGATTGTGAAAGCAGTCGGTCTTATCTGCATATGGTTTGAAGCTCTGCCGGTGATAACTGGAAGGTCTTCTCAGCAAGAAGTTCGGCTATGTGAGCTGCTACAATGTCCGCCTCCATCGTATCCTGTTCAACAGTCATACGAACATCTCGCTGTTCATAGTAACTGTAGATCCGCTTTTGTGCGGTGGATATGCCG
>JAFPYQ010000274.1 GCA_017394475.1 Oscillospiraceae bacterium
CATTCTTTTCGATCGTTTTTTCGTTCTGATACATAATATCGTTCCTTTCCGGATATGATCTTCTAACATTATACTCTTACTTCCCTTCATTGTCAAGGGCGGGCAAAGCCCGCTGTTACCTCGTGAATATTTACCTGCGTTGAATTCATTTCAGCACTCGGTAACTTTTATTTGTCCACACTAAATATTTCACTAACGGGCAAAGCCCGTTGTTGCCTCGTTGATATTTGTCTGCGTTGAATCCTTTTCAGCACTCGGTAACTTTTATTTGTTCACATTAAATATTAAATTTACGGGCAAAGTCTGCGATTACATTATTGATATTTGCCTGTAAAGTTTTCAGTTCAGCTATTCATCCATATAAACTAAGTGAGAAAGACCTGCTTTTGCGGAAAAATGTATTGACATTCTGTGCCAAAGGGTGTATAATTTAATACTGTAAAGTACGGACATAAGAGGTCATATACATGGACAGAAAAAAAGCACTCGCGTTGTTTCTCTGCGGTGCGATACTTCAGATATGGATCGTCTGCATTATAGTTTATTTTCTGCGCAACACCGGTATTATCGTCAACTCTACATCGCCTGCAGGAATCATCGCCATCGCAGTCGGCGGTTCATCATCCGCATTATGGGGCATCATCTGCCTTACAAAGTATAAAAAGGTAACCATAAAGACCATAATAAAGGATTTTTTCGACATAAAGCAGAAGCCGGGCAGCTATCTTACGGCGTTCCTTTTCCTTTTCATTGATTTTCTGCCTGTATTTTTCGGTGGAAAGTTGATTATAGCTTCATGGTACACACCATTTGTCATATTCCTCAGTTCGCTGCTTTTAGGCGGGATAGAAGAGATACCATGGAGATACTTCTTCCAGCCCGCTTTACAGGAAAAACACAGCTATGTCCCATCCACACTGATAACTTTCATCGCATGGGAGATATGGCACCTTCCGTTCATCTATTTATGGGATCATATAGTCATATCAGATATTCCATCATTTTCACTGGGTCTGCTTACCAACTGCTTTATCCTGTCTGCACTGTTTATCAGGACAAAGAGCCTGTGGATATGCGTTATGACCCATTCGATGATAAATGTACTCACTCAGATCACATCGGACGGCAGCACAGCCGCATCCGTGATATGCAAGGCTGTTATAATCGGTCTTGCCATATTCCTTTCGTCATCAGCACAAAAGGCTGACAAGGAAACACCTTTACACAAAACAGATCTGTCATAAAAGAAGGAGAATGATCATGCAGGAATCCAGCAAAGAAAACCGTGAGCTTTTTTATCAGGCAGTGCTCTCGCTGAAAAACAAAGAAGAATGTGAGGCATTTTTTGAGGATGTATGCACTCAGGCTGAGATAGATGCGCTTTCACAGCGCGTTCAGGTAGCAAAAATGCTCGATGAGAAGAACATCTACACCAACATATCAAAGGCAACGGGGGCATCCTCCGCCACAATTTCAAGGGTGAACCGCACATTCACCTCAAAACATTCCGGTGATGGGCTGCGCCTTGTCATAAAACGCCTTGAAGGTACAACAAAACGTTCGGATACATCACGCGCCAATAACGGAGCCGAAAATGACTGATAACAACGGATATGCAGGATTTGCCGCTGTCTACGATCTTTTCACCGATGATGAGGAGTATGACAGGATAGCAGGATTTATAAAAAGTGCTGTAAAGCAATATTCCTTGACGCCACAGCAGGGTCAGGATAAGCTCATAGCCCTTGACCTTGCCTGCGGTACAGGAAAGCTCTGCCAACGCCTTTGTGCCGCAGGGTTTGACACCATGGGCGTGGATATATCCGAAGAATGCCTTGAAATAGCCATAAAAAAAGCGGGGGAGTCAGCTCTCCCCATACAGTACCTGCTGCAGGACATCCGGGAGATAGATATGTTCGGCACCGTTGATCTCATCACCTGTACCATGGACAGTCTTGATCATCTGCCGACCCCGGAGGATATACACAAGGTCATAGAACGTGCGGCATTCTTTGCACAGAAAGGCGCCCTGTTCATATTTGATATGAACACGCCATACAAGCACCGCAGTATCCTTGCAGACAACACCTTTGTCTTTGAGGATGAAGGACTGTATTGTGTATGGCAGAATTATTTCGATGAAGACAGCGAAAACTATGCTGTGGATATTTTGCTGGATATTTTTTCCGAAAACAAGAAAGACGGTTCATATTTCCGCTACTCCGAGGAATTTACCGAGATCGCGGTGGATGAGGAAATAATAAAGAATTATCTTGCAAGCAGCGGATTTGAACTGCTCTCGGTAAATGACGGTTATTCCGACAAAGCACCCGCATCGGATACACAGCGGATAGTCTATACCGCAAGGAAGTTATATACTCAGAAATAGGAACAATCTGCATATAAATATATGATAACTGCCGTCGGGCCCGGTCACGGGGTATGGACGGCAGGGTAAACGGGCATTCTAATTTCGCATAATATAAGTTATGCGTAATTAGAATGCCGAAAATCCGCCCTTACGGTGAAGCCTTCCCCAAATCCTTCATACAGGTCAGAAACAGCGCCTTGCCGGATCGCCGGCAAGGCGCTGTTATATATACATAATTTGGAAGCTGCTATTCAACAGTATTTACTTTACGATACTTTTTCTTTTCTTTCTGTGCCTTGATGACCTTCTGTCTTGAAAATTCCTCGCGTTCCTTTTCTTCAAGGCTGTCAGAAATATATTTCAGGTTTTCCTCATAACGCGGGATAACAACATTTTTGAGCGCATTAGCTCTTGTCTGTGTCTTCTTGATGGCATTTGCAAGACGAAAAACGCTGTTGTCCACCTGAGCCAGCTTTGCAGTCAGCGTCTTTACGTTATTGAATGCTATATACGCTATATCAAGGTTCTCATCCGTATTCTCAAACCCATAAGGCGGGATAAGATCAGCCTCTCCTATCCTTACGGTGGGAAGCTCACATCCCATGACACTTCGGTATGTGACATTTACGGAATTTTCTTCCTTTATGCTCTCAGCCACACGGCTCACCAGTCCAAGGGTGATATTCGCCCTCTGCAGAGCCGCATAAGCCTGTTTATAATTGTCCGATATAGTGGAACGCAGCACCTTGGCCTCGTCCACCATAGTCATAAGCTCACGGATGAGCACATTGCGCTTCCTGTCGAGCAGTTCAAAGCCCAGTCGTGCCAGAGTGAGCGATTTTTTCAGGGCAAGCAGATTGCCCTTCGTGGGAAATACCTGTTCAGCCATTTTACTTTACACTACGCGGTCCTGTCGCCGCTGATATCATACGAGTATCCTGTGGTCGCAGTATTCACATTCAAGAAGATCGCCTTTTCCCCTGAATGTCTTGGGAAGATAGTATTCGCGGCGGGTTATGCACTTTGGATTGTCACACGCAACACCCTTGTGCTCACTGCCTTCAAGGAGCGGCTTTTTGATATTCGGAGAATTGAGGACTGTGAGTATCAGCGCCATACGGGCAAATACACCGTAATGAGCCTGCTTGAAATAAAGAGCTCTGGGGTCATCATCCACATCCATGGGTATC
>JAFPYQ010000275.1 GCA_017394475.1 Oscillospiraceae bacterium
GACGTGTTGCCACGAAAGGAGTTTCTTCCTTCAGTGGCAGCGGATGCGGGCAAGCACCGCGCACCAGGTGCTTCGTCTGCAGGCAACATCCCGTCCCGCAGCACTTGACGCGCTTACCCTACTCTGACTCTGATAACGGTGTTAGTTATTTGCTTTTTTCAAGCCTTTTCCCCGCCCTTTTTGGGGATCATGGTGAAGCAGACGATGCACGCCACGACGTACAGCGCAAGGGTCACATACAGCACCGTCTGGTACCCCTGGGTGTTGACGGAGACGACGGTCCCGTCCGAAAGCACCATGTCACGGAACTCTCCCACGTGCTTTACGATATAGGTGGCCAGCTGGTTCCCCGTAAGGCCGGCTATGGCCCACGCCGACAGGCACATCCCGTGCACCGCCGAGATGCTCTTCATCCCGAAGTGGTCCGAAAGGAGCGTGGGCACGTTGGAGAAGCCGCCGCCGTAGCCTGCGTTGACAAAGAATATCAGCGCCAGTACCAGGAATATGAGCAGTCCGTTACCCTCGCCGTTCTTGATGCCCTGAGTAAGCATAACAAGTGCCGTGAAGACGATGGAGAGGATGAATATCAGCTTGTAAACGGAGTTTCTGTCCTTCATGGTGTCAGCCCATGCAGAGAAGCCCAGTCGTCCGCCTGCATTGAATATGGCGGAAACAGTGGAGATGATGCCTGCGAATGCTGCAAGTCCCACGCACTTTACTATCATCTTCTCCTGTGAGATGAGTGCAAGGCCGCAGGTGATGTTGATGTAGAACATCAGCCAGATACCTATATAGTTGGAGATGGGGCGAGTGCGGAGGGTCTCCATGATGCCGGGTTTCTTCTCACCGCTCTGGGGCTCATGCCAGGAGTCGGGCTTTTTGAGGAGAAGGTGACCTACGAACATCATGATGAAGTATACTACAGCCAGGATCCAGAACATCTTGTAGATCTCGCCGTTCTTGTTGTCGCCCAGTATAGCCTGCATAACAGGGGATGCTATTGCCTTTGCGGCACCAAAGCCTGCCACTGCAAGACCCGTTGCAAGTCCCTTTCTGTCGGAGAACCACAGCATCAGTGTCTTGACGGGGGAGAGATAACCTGTTCCCAGGCCTATGCCCATGATAAAGCCATAGCTTATGTATATACCGATAAGGGAGAGCAGAGAACCCTTGTGGTTTCCGCCGTACCAGATGAAAAAGCCTGTGCCTGCCATACCTGCCGCAAAGCAGATGGTAGCGATGAGGGAGGACTTGTGTATATCCTTCTCAACGATGTTGCCCAAAAATGCAGCAGACATACCCAGAAAGAATATGGCAAAGCTGAATGCCCATTCTGTTGCGCCCTTGGAAAATCCGATGTGATCGGCTATCTCCTGTGAAAAGATAGACCAGCAGTAAACAGTACCGATACTGCAGTGCAGAAGAAGTGCGGGGATCGCTGCCCTCACCCACTTGTTCTGGCGCCAGCCGCCTGTTGTTTTTTCCGCCATTGTTATCGTCCCTTTCTTCCTCCGGTATGGCCGGAAAAGACCATGCCAAAGCCTAAAATAAAAAAACTTTAACTATTATACTACATCGTATAGGAAAAATCAAGCATTTTTTATTAAGAAAACTGAATATTATGTATATCGGTGGTCGGTGATCAGACTTTCCCGCTATATTCTACTGTATCTTGGCACTATGCGTTCTTAGTTTATCTATGCTGCCGGGGGAAGTGATCGGTGGTCAGTGGACAGGGGGGGATGCGTACAGACAAAAAATACGGCAGCAAGCGCTGCCGTGATTTTTCAGCATTTTACCAGTGAAGGCTGCAGAACTCTGTTGTTCTTCAGGTTCTTGTAGCCCTGGAGCACGACTTCCTGTACAGGTCCGTCGGGTGCAGGTGCCTTGGACTTTGCGAAGAAGGCTGCCTTTCTTGCCTCTCTGGACATTACCTTAGAATGCATCTCCTCGTTGAAGGGATCACCGGGCTTGGTGTCAAGCAGTGCGAAGTGAGGTGAATCGTAGCTGCTGTTGTGGAAGTCCAGGAAGTATTTGAAGATGTAGTTGAGGGTCTTTATATCCGAGAAGTCCTCGTTGAGTATCTTCTGCTGTGCAAATTCCCACAGACCCTGTACATGTCCCCACTGAGCGCCTGCGGAAAGGAAGCTGCGGACTGTGAGGTTCTCGGGGAATACATCCTTCAGGCCTGCCTTTGTTGCGGGAGTAAGGCTCTTGTACTTCTCGAATACATTGGTGAGATCACCGAAGGTGGAGTTGTAAGCCTCCATTTCGTTGGACATCTGAACGAACTGTTCTTCGCGTTCCTGAGCCTGCTTGTTCAGGGTGATGACCTGCTCGGAGAGCTCATCGGTGTGCTTTTTCAGTGCCTCTGCGTAGTTGCTGAGCTCCTCTACCTGAGCATCCTTTGTGGCAAATGCCTCACTGTAGGATGTGACTTGTGCGGTAAGCTCGCCTATCTTCTGTGAAAGCGGCTCTACGGACTGTTTGAGCTGGGCTATCTCGTTCTCTCTCTGAGCGGCGATGGAGCGCGCGTTCTCTACTTCCTCGGCATAGGCATTTGCGGTAGCTGCATACTCGTTTATCTTCTCGCGCAGTACTATCATGCCCTGGAGCTGAGTATTGAGGTTTGCTATGGTCTCGTCCTTTGCCTTTGCTTCGGAAACGGCCTCGGTAACCTTTATCTGCAGGTCTGTTACCTTGCTTGCCTCGTTGGATGCGGCTTCGTTTGCCTTTTCTACCTGATTCTTGAGGAATTCGGCCTTTTCGGTAAGGGTCCTTACCTGAGCGGCAAGATCCGCTGTCCTTGCTTCCTCACCAGCCTTGAATTCTTCAAACTCGGTCTTTGTTCTGAATGCTTCCTCGGTCTTGGCTGAAAGCTCCTCCTTGGCTTTCTCGGTCTCTGCACGCATGTTTTCCAGTTCACGCTCTGCATCAGCGAGCTTCTTATCCGCTTCGGACTGATATGCCTCACGCTGGGCGACCGCACTCTCTGCCTTGGCATCCGCCTCGATTATCTTAGCCTCATACTGTGCTCTGAGTTCTGCAGATACCTGCTCTGCCTTCTGTTCGACCTTTTCGGCTGTTTCCTTCTCGGCAGTCTCCAGCTTTTCTTTCAGCTCATTTATCTGACCCTCAAATTCGGATACCTTGGACTCCAGCTCTGACTTAGCGGCTTCTGCAGCAGCTTCTGCGCTGCTCTTTGCTTCCTCGAGCTCCTTGTCCTTTTCTTCTATCCTCTCTTCAAGGTTCTTCTTTTCGGTCTCGAATTCCTCTTCCCTGAGCTTCTTCTGTTCCTCAAAGCTCTCCTCAAGGGTCTTCTTCTCCTGCCCGAAGCTCTCTTCAAGGGACTTTCTCAGTTCGGATATCTCTTCCTCGTGGCTTGCAGACTTTGATTCGAGCTCATCTGAAAGTGCCTTTCTCTGCTCCTCAAAGCTGTTGGTGAGCTCCTCTCTGGTGCTCTCTATCTTGCTTTCAAGCTCAGCCTTCTCTGCGGAGAACTTCTCCTGTTCCTCGCTGCGCTCTCTTTCGATATTCTCTATCTTAGATCTCTGAGCCTCGATCTCATCTGCCTTTGTCTGGGCATCGGCCTTTGCGTTCTCGAGGTCTGCGGAAAGCTCGTTAAGGCGCTCGTTGAGCCTGCCTATCTCGCTGTCCTTCTCGGAATCGGAGGAATCGAGGTGGTTCTTCATTTCCTCAACGGAGGTGTTGAGGGTCTCTATCTGAGCCTTGAGAGCAGTCTCGGATGCGGACAGCTCGGATATGCGCCTGTCCTTTTCCTCAGCCTGTTCTTCGAGTTCCTTTGATCTGCCGGTAAGGCTGTCTATGGTCTCCTGCAGGACTGCGGCGGCTTTTTCACTGTCCTCTTTGAGCTGTGCTATCTTTTCTTCTGCAGCGCGTTCGCTCTCTTCCTTTATCTGAGCGATCTTCTCCTCTGCGGCTCTCTCGCTGTCTTCTCTGATCTGTGCGATCCTTTCCTCGGCAGCCTTTTCATTGTCGGAGCCTGCGGTCTCCATATCGGAGAGGCGGGAGGCGGATTCCTCTATCTTTCTCTCTGCTTCGGAGAGTTTTTCTTCGAGTTCCTCTATCCTCTTAGTCTTTTCTTCGTTCTCAACGCGCACAGCAGCAGCGGTGCCGGAAATATCGTTGAATTCCGACAGCAGCTTCTCATATTTTTCGGCAGCCTCGGCATCACTGCGAGCGATCTGCTCCTCAAGTGCCTTTATCTTAGCCTCGTAGTCGGTGATCTTCCCGGATACGCTGTCATCACTGAGAGCTTTCATTATCTCCGATCTGGCTTCATCATCGGAAAGACATTCAATAAGCAGCTTTTTAAATTCAAACAGTTCCATAATATGCCCACCTATCTAAAATATTACTGCCCGCAGTATGCAGAGCGCACCAAAACAAAAAGGCACAAAACGAGCCTTGATAATTTGTACATAAATTAAACTATTTTTATATATTATAGCATATACAAATTGATTTGTCAAATCCTTTTTGGTATAAATGAATAAATGATAAATGCCGATTTGATACCGATTTGTTACTATATTGTAATATTTTGACGGAATATTTGGAGATATGCACAAATGAATCCCATAAAATTTGTGGGATATAATATGAAAGAAAGACTGTAAGAAAATTCTGTGTTATGACGAAATTTCGGACATGTTTTTGTAGAATTTATACATATCTGAAAAACACGCCGCAGAAAAGAAAAAAATACGATTTTTTCTTGACATGAGGGCTCATTTGTGCTAAAATGTATTTTGACTTTTTATGGAACATAGTAGTTCCATTGATATTTTTAAGGGGGCGTGCCAGTTGTCGGGAAACAGACTTCGCCTTTTCGGTTTCAATAACCTTACGAAGACACTTAGTTTCAACATCTATGATATTTGCTATGCCAAGAGCCTGAGGGAACAGAAGGATTACCTGAAATATATTGATGAACAGTACAATTCGGAACGTCTTACCAACATCCTGTGTGATGTTACGGAGATGATAGGCGCTCATGTGCTCAATATATCAAAGCAGGACTATGAGCCCCAGGGCGCATCGGTGACGCTGCTTGTTTCCGAGGAACACAGGGAAAAGGCCGAGGGCACAGTGGTAAGGAATATCCCCGAGGAGATCGCAGGTCATCTTGACAAGAGCCATCTCACGGTGCACACCTATCCGGAATTCCATCCCGATAATGCCATCACCACTTTCAGAGTGGATATCGATGTATCCACCTGCGGTGAGATAACACCTCTTAAATCTCTCGATTATCTGATAGGCAGCTTTGATTCGGACATCATAACCATAGATTACCGCGTCCGCGGCTTCACAAGGGATGAAGAAGGGCACAAGCTGTTCATAGATCACGATATAACCTCCATTCAGAACTATATCGATGAAAAGACCCTTGAAAAGTATGATGCCATTGATATAAATGTATATCAGGCAAATATATTCCACACAAAGATGATGATAAAGGATATCGTGCTGCAGAATTATCTGTTCAACACCGATACCTATGAGCTGGCACCCAAGCGCAGACTGGAGATTAACGACCTTCTCCGCCGTGAGATGATAGAAATATTCAGCGGTGCAAATATCTTCTGATTTGTGTTATGTATACAAATATTCAATGCTGCATTTGTGTATAATGTTGATTTTTTTGCGAATTACTTGTAAAAAGGGGATAAAAGTTGTATAATAGGATAAGAGCAGGATGTTCTGTTGACAGACCTGCCGCAGCTACTCTGATGAGTAAATGATCGCAATGTGGGGTGAGACCTTTGGATAATGAGCAGACAATGGCATTTTCAGTTAAGGTAGACAGGGAACAGGAGCTGAAAAAGAATCTGACTGCTGTATACGATGCTCTCAAGAAAAAGGGCTATAATCCTATCAATCAGATAGTGGGCTACATCCTTTCCGAGGATCCTACCTACATCACAACTTACAACAACGCCAGGAGCATTGTCCGCCACATCGACAGGGACGAACTTCTGCAGGCACTTGTAAAGAACTATCTGAATGCAGACTGATGATGCTGAGATAAAGATCACTTCCTTGCTTTTGCAGGGAAGTGTTTTATTTATCGTCCGACGGGAACAGAATACGACAGGCTTACCGGTTTTATGTCTGCATGACTGTATACCCCGGACAGGGGAGTGGATATTCATTTTTCAAAACAGGTGCGATCATAAAAACGACCCGCCGGAATAGCGAGCCGTTTCAAAGCTTGCTTTTAACAAGCAAGTGTGAGCCGCAGGCTCATTTCCATTCAGTAGGAGATTGAACTCCTACTGAATGGAAATATGGAACCCATGCCACTCAATGGCATGAACTGCCATTAGAGGCGGGGGACATAGC
>JAFPYQ010000026.1 GCA_017394475.1 Oscillospiraceae bacterium
CCTCCTGTTCATGTCGGTATCTATCACTCCGCAGGCAATGGCGTTGACCTGTATCCCACTGGGTGCCAGCTCCTTTGCAAGGGCTCTGGTAAAAGAGTTCACTCCCCCTTTTGATGCCGAATAGGCCACCTCGCAGGAAGCCCCGACGCTGCCCCATACGGATGATATATTAATGATCTTTCCGCTCTTTTTGCGCACCATGTACGGAACTGCCAGCTTGCATGTAAAGAACAGGCTGTCCAGGTTTGTGCCCATTACCTGCCTCCAGTCAGAGACCTCCATGTCCGTCAGAAGCCCCATCCACGCAACGCCCGCATTATTGATCAGTACGTCCACGCCTCCTATCTCGGCAAACAGCTCTTTTACCGCCTCATAATCAGACATGTCGCAGGCAAAAGAACTGCAGGATATTCCATACTCTGATGACAGCTCTGCAGAAAATTCCCGAAGCATCCCGATGTTCTCCCTGCAGGTGAGAACAAGGTTGTCCCCGGCCTTGGCAAATATTTCGGCGATCTGCCGGCCGATTCCCCTTGATGCTCCGGTTATCAAGACTTTTCTTTTCATCCTATTTCTTCCTATATAATATAAAGGTAACAATTTGACGGAAAACAAAAGCCGGGGACAACGCCCCGGCATCATCTCTATCTACTATAATATCTCAGTCAACCTTTGTACAGTGTTCAAGCGCCTCAAGCACAGTCTCCTCCACAAAGGGCTTGGACACGAACTCCTCCGCACCGATCCTGACCGCTTCCAGCATCTTATCCTTCTGTCCTGCGGCAGTTATCATCACAACTTTGGCCTCGGGGTGGGAAGCCTTTATGATACGAAGGGCTTCTATCCCGTCCATCTCCGGCATGGTGATATCCATGGTAACAATGTCGGGCCTCAATTTCACATACTGCTCAACGCCCTCTTTCCCGTTTATTGTCTCGCCGACAACGCTGTAGCCGGCTCTCTCGAGAATATCCCTGAGGATCCTGCGGGATGTCCTTGAATCATCTACTATAAGTACACTTGTCATATGTCACCTCCGGCCTCATCCGACAACAATATCTTTGGAAACTGCGATAATGTACTTGACCTCGCCGCCGCAGATATACACGGGAAGCACCATCATCTCTTCGCTCAGCGCCTCTGCAAAACTCACATTGAAGTTCGGAGGGTCAAGCTCCAAATGGGTATCCTGCTTGCTCTTTTCCGTGGCATAGAGACCGTTGATGCAGTTTATCAGTTCACAGATGGCATCCAGCGCATCCTCCTTGGTCTCGATGAATTCTTCCTTGGTATAGGCGACAGCCATCTTGCGCACATCGTCATACTTGCCCGAGATTGCCACAACTGCCTGCTGATCTCCGTGGAAAGCCTGATACCCAAGGACCTCATCCTTGATGGTTCTCACGGAATAAGCCCTGCCGATGTATACGTGGGCATCCACAAGGCGGTACATATTCTTGACTCCCATTGAGAACATTTCTCTGTATATCGGATCCTCAGTATCGAGGAAAAGAGGTACAGCCTTATCAACCTCTCCCGTCTTAAGTGCTGCCATATCGCTCTCGGTAAAGCCGTGAGCCTTCTGATAGTCCAGCTCTGCAGCTTCAAGCTTATCCATGGGAAGGATCCCCAGATCCACAACTGCCTGAAGAAATGCAAGATAAGAATTGCCCTGCAGTTCCAAAAGTCTCGATACCTGAGTCTCTGTCAGATACCCCTTCTCAATGGCTATATCGCCAAACTTTCTGTCCATGGTGGATTGAAGCGTATTGACCTGCTCTGCCTGGGCTATGGTCATGAGCTTTTCTGCAACGGCGATAACTCCGAGCTTGGCCCTGTGGGACTCCTGGAGTCTGCAGGCTTCGATGAGCTGGGTCCTGGTTATCATGCCCTGCTCCACAAGATAATTACCGATCAATCTATCTAACATATATCCTCTGCTCCTTTGGCAGGTATTTTTTTCTAAAAAAAGACAACAGACTACATTTCAATTTTAGACTAAATTACGTTCATAAACAAGAGAATTAAAAACATTGGGCCATAGCTATCCGTAATGTTATAATATAAATAAACTATCAATCGAGCGCCAACCGGAAGCGGATTTATGAGGTTAATATGACAGATACCAATTTTTTTACAGAAAATCGGACTACCATCGAAATTGTTTCTCTTGCGGTCACTTTTGCAGTTGTGATCATTCTGGGGATCATAGCCCGAAGAAACCAGGTCTTCAAAGTACTTCACCGTAGATTCGGAGTGCAGCTGATACAGCTTTTTCTGATAAGTTACTGCATCGTGCATATCATCGGAATGATAAATCCCGATGTCAACACACACTCCATATTCATAACAGGATCCGCCATCATCGTGGCCATCGTTGGTTTTGCGGCGCAGACCGCCATCTCCGATATCCTGTGCGGCTTTCTCATAAGTATCTTCAAGCCCTTTGAGATCGGAGACCGCATAATAATAGAAAACATGGAGCCCGGTGTCGTAGAGGATATCACCTTAAGGCACATCGTAGTAGCAATATATGACGATCTGAAGATCATAGTTCCAAACAGCCAGCTCAACGCCAAGACCCTGATAAACACCA
>JAFPYQ010000276.1 GCA_017394475.1 Oscillospiraceae bacterium
CCTTGAACATACCATCGAGTATCTTCTGCATATTTTCCCAGATAGCATAGCCGTAGGGAAGGATAACGAGGCATCCCTTTACGCTCGTATACTCAACGAGCTCTGCCTTCTTGCAGATATCTGTATACCACTTTGCAAAGTCTTCCTCCATAGATGTTATGGAATTGACCATTTTTTCCTTAGCCATTGTGTTCTTCTCCTGTTTTAGATTTATCATTTTCCGTGTCCTGATCATGGGAGCCGTCCGTGCTGCCGGGCTTTTCGGTGCTGTAGATATCGTACAGTCCGTCATTATAGACCTGTTTTTCGTCCTTTTTGAGCAGCTTGTCAAAAAAGGCGGCGATCTTCTGGATGTTGACGGTGACTATATATATCAGCACCATGGCTCCGCAGGCGGGGAGGACAGCTTTTATCAGTTCCGGTATAAACTGCTTATCCATACTTTACAATTCTATCATATATTATTTCATCTGTCAAGCTATTTCATCAGTTAAGCAAAAACACAGCAATCTTTCCCCATCGCGAAATGGGGAAAGATAGTCGGGTCATTTGAGTGCAGATGCTATATCGGACTTAGTGAACTTATATTCCTTTCCGAGCTTGTCATATTCTGCCTTGCCGTATTTATCATGCTGCTTTTCGTAGGCGGACTTATTTGAGGTGTCACCGTCGATAAGGTAGGTGTGCTTGCTCTTGCCTGCGATATCGGTAATGGAGACGATGCTGTGCATGTGATCCTTTTCCACCCTGAAATATTGATCGTGGACGGATGATCCTGTTTTGAGGGTCACACAGATGATCTTGCTCTTCTTGTTGTAGCCTACGGTGAAGGTGGTCTTATCATCTATGGGAAAATCGGAGCCGAAATCGTCTATGCCGATTATACCGAGATAGTTTATCCTCTTGTCGCTCCATGTGTACACATCGGTGTAGTTGAGGATGAGCTCGGGAACTCCGTCACCGGTGATGTCCGTGAGACTGAAAACCTGATCCTTGTCGCCGCCCTTGAGCCTGTTCGTAAGGATAGCTTTATAGGCGGTCTTGTAGTCAGAAACGCCCTTGACGGCATAGCTCATCTCATCGGAGGAAAAAGAGAAGCCGCGGCCTAAGACAAGTGTCTCGCTGTCGATCTGCTTGTCTATTGCCTTTGTGAACTCATCCTTTTTGGCATCCTTGCCGTTGACGGTGTACTTGATGCTGGTCTTGCCGCTGTCGGAGGTCTGCACCTTTTCCTTTGCGGTAAGGACAGTGGTGAGCTTGTTCTTGTCCATTCTGCAGATCTTGTACTGGGAGCCGTTCTGATCGGCTGTTATGGTGGCGATAGTCTTGGTGGAAGGGGAGTAGACTATGCTGCCGAAGGAACCTGTGTCCCCCACCTTCACGGCCTTTCCGCCGTTGAATGTGTATATCTCGCACTTGCACACCTGCTCGGTGCCCCTTGAAACAAGGAGCTCCGGGGTATCGTTGCCGTCGAGGTCATAGAGGGAAAAGCTCATATTACGGGCTGTGATGACACTTGAATTGATCTCTTTCAGCTTGTCGTAGTATGCTTTCTGCCAGTCGTTCCCTGCTGCATGGACAGGTGTCGCAGCCATGGTGCTGATGAGTGCAGCTGCGGAGAGTAAGGATATAAGTCGTTTTTTCATCATTTTCATTCCCTGTTATTTCGTTGGATACCGTGCCATCCGTGATCAGTCTATGATGATTATGCGCAGCGGCGTGATCTCATCATTTATGGATGCGGTATACTGTGAATTGGAGTGCTTCCAGGTGTAGAGAGTGGATTTTGTCAGCTTAATGAGGGTCGCCCTTTCGGGTGAATTGCTGTCGTATGCCTCGAGAGTGTAGGCGTTGGGATCGCTGTTGTCGCGTGTGAGGCGGACTGCATTGAGGGCATTGCCGCCGAATGTTATGACTGCGGGGCTGCCTGTGGAAAGTTCATCTACAAGGGCATCGAATGCTGCATCGCCCTGATATCCGAAGTCCAGGATATGTACATTTGTTGCGGAGCTCTCGGGCAGGTAGTTGTACCAGCGGATCATATTCATTATCTGCTCATCATCGCCCTTGCAGATGCTGCTGTCGATGAGCACGTTCTCATAGGACGTGAAGGGGCGGAACTGTGTCCCTGTTATTGTGGCGAAGAACTCATCCATAGGGGAGAGCTGCGGGGGATCAAAGTCGTATGTGGATGTGATGATGCGAAGTCCTGCATCCTCGGCAAATTTCCTCGTTTCCTCGTTGAGGTAGAGCACATTTCCCGTTACGCTCTTGAAATCCCATTTTTTCTTGATGTTCAGATACTCGGTGTACTTATCGAGGATATCCACCTTGATGTCGGAAAGGTTCAGCTTGCCGTCAGCAAGGGCAGAGATGCCCGATATATCATACCCGTTGATGTTCATGCCGTCATTCAGGCGGTATGCATCTTCATGGAGATTGAGCTCTCCTCTGAAATACGCCCTTATAAGGCCTGCTATCCCCACATTCGCACCCCTGGGAGCGAACTCTGCACGGAAATTGTTGTAGCCTATACCGTCCCTGCGGACATCAAAGCCCGAATCGGCTATGATAAAGCCTTCTTCTCCTGTCTGTTCGTTTATGACCACCTGATTGTAGGACATGAAGTTCTCTATCTTGTTATAGAGGAATTCAAGGGCATCAGCATTTGATGCCTGGAAGAACTGGCCATTGGTGGAGATGGCGAAGTTGTTCAGGTATTCGGTGTTGATATTCTTGCCGAGGCCTATGGTGAATATGGTGATGTTGGCGGACTGAGCCTTTTCTATCACCTGCTGGTCGAATGCCTCGTTGACCGTGGTGGGCATACCGTCTGTCAGGAGGATGATGTAGTTCCTGTCGGATTTGTTGATGGTGCCGAATTCATTGATGGTAGCATCGAGAGCTTCGGCTATC
>JAFPYQ010000027.1 GCA_017394475.1 Oscillospiraceae bacterium
CGCTCTCCTGATCGGCCGCAGCACATTCATCATAGAAGCTGTCAGTTACCACCTTGCCGAGATCGGCGCCATTTGCAGAAGGATCCTCCGCAAGGAAGTTGCCGATAGCTGTGTAATCCCAGCCCGAACCCGGTTCAGATTCCTGAGAGCCGTAAAAATATCTGGAATATGTAGCAAGTACATTGGCGGTCTCCGCTGTTCCCATAAGGCAGCAGTCAAAGCCTATGAACTCGAATTTATCGGTCATATTCTCATAGACATCGGAAAATGCTGAATTTATCTCCGCCAGTGACAGAGTATCACGCTCATGGAGCTCATCCACACAGGCACCTGTGATGCTTCCTCCGCCGTGATCCCAGAATATAAAGCCCATTTTCTCTGCAGGATATGTAGATACGCCCCATTCAAGGAAACTCTCGATGGTGCTCGGGTCGCCCATATTGGTCAGAGGAGCGGAATCCACAAGGCGAATATCATTGTCCTCTACAACGTAGCGCTCGCAGGCATTAGGATCCATCGACTCGATCTGCCATGTCTCGGTACCGCCTGTCTGGAACACGAACCTTACGTTATCGCTGGTCTGCGCTTGTGCCATCTGTACGATATCAAGTGTAGCTGCAGCAATATTGTCCTCAAGGTCTGTACCGCAGAGGTAGATGAATATCGTCCAGGTTTCGGGATCACCCATGGGTGTTGATTTCTTGGGAGCGCGGGTGATGTTCATCTTTCCGTCGGAGCTGTTTACCGACAGGGAAAAGCCCTTTATGCCCTTTGTAACTGCTTGTGCTGCATCATCAGATGTTTCCTCTGCTTCGGTATCGCTGTCATCATCAGCGGGCACTGCTTCTTCCGCATCATCAGATGTTTCAGCAACTGTTGTCACCTCCGCGGTATCTGCATGTTCCTCTGACTCATAGTCACTATCGGAACAGCCGACTGACAAGAGGACACTGGCTGCTGCCAGTATAGATATGATCTTCTTTTTCATACTTTCCTTTTCCTTTGTTATAGATCTTGCTTTTTTGTGGCTTTCATATAAGCCTTATGCGCTCATGGTCATGCTGCTGATCAAAGCATGAGAGACACGCAAGGGCGATCGCCGCTCCTGTGAGCTGCCCGCTGAAATCCATAGACATGATACATTTCTCAAGATCGCCGTTTATGTACCACATGGCACAATCGCCGCTGTCACTCAGTTTAAGAGTGCTTATTTCGGTGTGAAAAGCAGAGAGCGTGTTCTTTTTTTTGAAGAAAATGAATCGTTTGTCTGTAAGCACCGTGAACTCCTTTCCTTTGGAAAAGATGCCATGATCCTTGTAGAATATGATGCGTTCCCCTGCTTTCAGCTCTCCGTCTATACGAGGTCTAACTGCATTTATGAGTTCTTCTTTTATGCCCTCTGCAGCGGTGTCACTGCTTGTCAGAAGGCTGCTCCTTATCATCGACTCGATCTTTTCGGGAGTCCTCAGCTCATTCATACAGTAAATGATGGTATCTATGCACTTTCCGGTCTGCTTTTTCCTGCGTGCCTCTGCAAAGTCACGTTCGACACGGAATATCTCCTCATCAAAGCTGTTCATGCTGCGGCTTATATTTTCCTTTTCGTCCTTTTCCGCATCAAATCCCGAGCCGCAGAAGTGGCACTCATACATAGCCTTTGATCTTGACAATACCAGCTCTGCACCACAGTTCGGACACATTCTGCCTTTCATTCTTTTCCCCCTTTCCTATCTCCGCACATTATCTGCAAACCTGCTCCGAATGACTTACAAACCGTGAAACCCCATCGGTGGACAGATGAAAAGAGCTCCCTGTCACGGGATACTTTCCTCATACGATGTCTTACAGAACATATGCGGATCGACTAATTTATCACAATACTAATTATACGATAAAATCCGCAGATGTCAATACTTTTTTTTGCATGAAAAGCAAAAATATCGACATCGGCGTAAATTTTGTCATTTATTACAATTTATTGATTAATTTATTAAGACTATTTTATACACATTAATCATTAATCCTGTTACAGAACATTTCCGGGATACCTGCATCATTCCTGCACAGCATAGTATACATCAACGGTCATATCCCTGTTATACACCTCATATACCCTGTCGGCAAGGTGTATGCCGTTTGCCGCGGCATAGTCACTTAACATGAGATGGGCTTTCCTCACCGCAGAGAAACCATCCCGGAAGGTAATATGTATGCACTTCTCCCCGGATATCTGCCATATATCCTCATCTGCGCACCCTGTTACGGGAAGACAGGTCTTCATGGAAAAATCGCCGTCCTTGTCAAGGCCTTCAAATATCACAAAGTGAGAGCCTTTTATCTCCATACCATCATGCGCTGCTCTTTCGTAGAGCTTTCCCACCGACATTCCCAGGTCTTCCCGTTCGGTGTTTTCGCAGATACAGATACATCTGCAGCTCTGAAACGGCCTGTGGTCGATCTGTTCATCGCCCTTCACTGTATCTGACAAAGCAGTCGAAGGGTCGTAGCCTCTGAGCTCGGACAACAGCCTGTCAGTCTCCTTTATCCTGCTCTCTATGATATCAGATTCGCTGACCTTGCCGTCGAGTATCTGTTTTATCTCAAAAAGGGAGGCTCCCAGTTTTCTGAGCTGCTTTATCTTCTCAAGGGTTATGAGCTGCGATCCATCGTAATAGTGATAACCATTATCCTTGTTGATATATACGGGAATGAGCAGGCCTTCCTCGTGATACAGGCGCAGTGCTTTCATGCCCACATTGCCCATGACTGCAAACTGTCCTCTTGTATACATTATGCTGTCACCTTCTTTCTGCGAACTTTCCCGAAAATGCCGATAAATCCGATATGCAGCGGCAGGATATCATAAAGCGGATAATGCTGGTATTTCTCATAGCCTTTTCTGAAATAGAACCTTTCCGCCGCATCGCACACTGATGCGATACAGCTTTCATTGAGATCCTTCCCCAGTTCATTTGTCGCATACTGCGGTTCACCTATATGACCATATCCGCCCATTGCAGCCAGCTGCCGTTTTTTCGAGATCATCTCCCTGTCGGTGATGGTCCTGGATGGCAGTTTTTCATATCCTGCCCTGACAAGCTGCGGATCTATATCCAGCATAGCCGATGTTTCCACCCAGCCTGCATGATAATCGTTCTCATGGGTCTTTTCAAAGCTTTCCAGCCTTTGTGTTCTCTCCGTCGATACGCCCATAAATATTTGTCCCATAGGCGCTATGGCACACAGGCCATGCTTTCTGTTGATCTTCCGCACAGCCTTTTCCACCGCGATCTGGTGCTCCGGGTCTGCATGAGAGGCGATTATCACTATATTCATGAAGCCCATGGAGCACAGGCTGTCCATTACAGCATAAGCCACATCACAGGTGGTACTCATGGGGAAATGTACCGACCCGAAAAACTCATTCACCGATGCCGATGCTACGGGGAAGGGCGGCAGATAAAAGCACTCTGTGCCCAGCTTTTCTTCAAGCCTTGCCATGGCGCCCTTGCTCCAGTGCTCCCCCTCAATGATATCCGTTGCCAGCGGGAGATGCAGCCCGTGCTCCTCTATGGGAGCAAGGACTGCAAACACCATGCATCTGCTTTTGTCCAGCTCATTTACCTCTGCCCATGTAAGTAAACTTAGATCTCTCATCATCTTACCTCCATCATGAATTTACAGAAAGATGATAAGCCCTGTCCCACAGGCCGGGTCAATATTTATTTTATGAACTTTTGATAAATTCTTTGTTGCTGCCTGTTATACGAACAGTGTGCAGCTGCCTGTTCTTCGGTAATAACGTATCAGCCATTCAACATACTCACGGGTGATGCACATTTTTTCGGCAAGGGGTATTTCTGGACATGCCGGTATTATGTGGTCAGTATGCGGCAGTATGCACTTTTTCCTGTCAGAATTCTGCCTCGATGATCTTTTCTCCGTTGCTGTTGAACATACGGAAGGTATATTTCCCGTTTTTGCGCTCAACAGTCCTTGTGAAAAGATAGGGCTGATCCGTCTCATCCGCCGGATATTCAAAGTATTCTTCCTTGCCGGGACCTTTTACTTTCAGCCCCTTTATGTGCCAGTCGGTGTCATCATAGTCATATTCAACGGATATGCTCTGTAATTTTCCGTTTTCCTCAAATGATACGTCTGATGTGGTGCTGATAAAGAAATCTTCACCGCTGCTGACATATTTTTCATTGAAAAGCCCCGGTACCTCACTGAAAAGTATCGTTATATCCTGTGTTCCCTCGGCATAGGAGCCAAGTTCGTAGGTATTTGAAAAGAAGGTGATGCCGTCGGGAGTGAAAATGAAATTCATGGCCGTTTTTTCATAGGTTGTGCCGTCTGAGAAAGTCCCTGTGCCGCCCTGCAGTTCATCACCGTAGGTTTCAATGAGCAGTTTTCTGCCGTTTTGTGCACTGTCAAAGCCCATGAGCCCGGGGTAATCCTTTTCCAGCTTTTCTCCCAGTATATCGATGAGTTTCGGGATATCCGCACATACATCGGAAAGGGTGAGCTCCTGACCGCTTGCGGCATCAAAGTTCACTCCTGTGGTGATATGCCATCCGTGAGCGCCGCCGCTGTACCCTTCTTCACTGTGGGAAAGACTGAATATCTTTTCGTCCGAACGCGTCACGTTGTAATTCACATTGCAGGAATAGATCATGGCGTATTCCCCTGTGAACCTGTCGGGGGATTCTTCATAATCCTCCTTTGCCATTGAGGATAATTCATCCGTTCTTTCCCTGAATGCCTCATAAGTCCTGTCCTTTTCATCTGTCACAGCCTTTGCAAGCTCCGGGAATACACCCTCATTATCCAGCACGATATATTCAAATGTCCCATTGAACAGCTCTGCTGCGTCATCATAGGACTTGACAGTCCCATGGTCTATGGTCTCGGTATGATAGATGGGGATAGTATTTTCCGCAGATGCAGAAGTATTTTCTCCGGGATACTTTCCACCGATGCTGCCCCATGCCAGGACTGTGTAGTTCTTCTGCATCAAAGGAAGGAGCTTTTCTTCATCAAGAGTACTGAGAACGCCGTTCACATTACCGCCGGGGAGCTCATCATAGACAGTATCCTCTTTCAGTGCAAACACATACACATTATATCTGTGCACTCCATCGGGAGGATACGGCCCAATGTACAGCCCCTTGCTGCCGTCCTCTGCACGCGCTGTGGGTATCTCCCCCGCTGTGAGCTTTGTGTCTGTTGTGACTGCCTTCATATGTATATAGTGACCGCCGTCGGGATCGACCATATACACTGCATAGCAGGATGCATCGGAAACACTTTCCCAGCTGAGCTCCGGGGATATATCCTCTCCTTTGTCGTGGGATATGCGCACATCCCAGAAATCATCGTTAAGGTTCGGGCTTGAAACAGTGATCTGTGAAGTCTCACTTTCGTTTACA
>JAFPYQ010000277.1 GCA_017394475.1 Oscillospiraceae bacterium
TACACTGGCACTTGAATATGATGTGAAGGCAGTACAGGATGCAGGCCTTATCGATGAAGGCTGGGTAAGCGAATTCCCGCTGGACAGCTCTCCCTATACTTCGACCATCGTTTTCCTGGTAAGAAAGGGCAATCCCAAGAATATCCTGGACTGGGGCGACCTTGTAAAGGATGGCGTGGGAGTCATCACACCAAACCCGAAGACCTCGGGCGGTGCAAGATGGAATCACCTCGCAGCATGGGCATGGGCACAGAAAGAATACGACAACGATGAAGCAAAGGTCATCGACTATATAACAAAGCTCTACGGCAATGTGCTGGTACTGGACTCGGGCGCAAGAGGCGCTACTAACACATTTGTCGAGAACAAGCAGGGCGATGTTCTTCTTGCATGGGAAAATGAGGCATTCCTTTCCCTTAAGGAATATCCCGATGAATATGAGATAGTAACACCGAGCATAAGCATACTTGCTCAGCCCTCTGTGGCAGTGGTAGACAAGATCGTTGACAAGAACGGCACCCGCGAAGTTGCGACCGAGTATCTGAATTACCTCTATTCCGATGAGGCACAGAGGATCGCGGGCAGGAACTTCTACAGACCTTCAAACAAAGATATTCTTGCAGAATTTTCGGATACCTTCGATCTCAACATAAATCTTGTAACAATAAATGATTTCGGCGGCTGGGATGAAGCATTCGCAAAGCACTTTGCAGACGGCGGGCTCTTCGATCAGATATACGAATCTTAAGATACGATTTTCACTGATTACAAACGGGACAAAATTTCTGCTGTGAAAGCAGGGATTTTTCCCGCTTTTAAACTATGATGAGGTAGGATAACATGGGCAAAAAATCACGAATAATACCTGGATTCGGGCTCTCTATGGGCGTCACGCTTTCAATGCTCGCGCTCATAGTCCTTATCCCCCTTGCATCACTTGTGATCTTCACCGCAAAACTCACCCCATCCGAAATACTTGAAGTGATAACGCGTAAAAGGGTACTTGCAAGCTTTGAAGTGACATTCATCACAGCCCTTATCGCATCACTCATAAATGCGGTGATGGGCGTGGTGCTGGCATGGGTACTGGTGAGATATGATTTTCCCTTCAAAAGACTGATGGATGGGATGATAGAGCTCCCCTTCGCACTCCCCACAGCTGTTGCGGGCATATCCCTCACATCACTGTATGCGGACACAGGCGCAGTGGGAAAGATATTTGCAAAGTTCGGCATAAAGATCGCCTATACAAGGATAGGCATCACTGTGGCTCTTGTATTTATAGGGATCCCCTTCGTAGTACGTTCCGTACAGCCCGTGCTCGAAAAGCTCGATCCCTTGTATGAGGAGGCAGCGGGCATCCTCGGAGCCAACAAGTCCCAGATATTCCGCAAAGTGATCCTCCCCGAGCTGTCCCCAGCCATATTCACGGGCTTCGGTCTTGCCTTCGGAAGGTGTCTGGGTGAATACGGCAGCGTTGTCTTTATCGCAGGCAATCAGCCCTTCAAGACGGAGATCACCCCCCTCATCATAATGTCTGAACTGCAGGAATATGACTATTCCAGTGCCACGGCCATTGCTCTTGTGATGCTGCTCGCTGCATTTGTAATACTGTTTCTTGTGAATCTCATACAGATCCGCAATTCAAAAATACTTGGCGGAGGTCATTGATATGAACGCTGTATCAAAAACAAAAAAGTCGTTATTTGCGGATACCTCAGTCTCAAAAGCTCCCGTTATGTCAAGAGAAGGCAGTGTTTCCATCCATGAGGAGACCACCGGTTCAAAGGCTGTAAAATATCTTCTTATCGGGATAAGTGTGCTGTTCCTGTTCGTGATGCTGGTGCTGCCGCTCATCACTGTGATAACTGAGGCATTTAAAAAGGGCTTTGGAGAATACTTTAAGGCGATAAGCGATCCTGATACCGCAAGTGCAGTTACCCTCACCCTTAAAGCAACTGTCATAGCAGTGCTGTTCAATACGGTATTCGGTGTATTTGCCGCATGGGCTGTGACAAAATTCCGCTTTAAAGGCAAAAAGATCCTCGTAACCCTTATAGACCTTCCCGTTACGGTATCACCCATAATCGCAGGTCTTATCTATGTGCTCACCTTCGGCAGACAGAGCACCATCTATCCTTTTCTTGAAGAACACGGCCTTGAAGTCGTATACGCAGTTCCCGGCATCATCCTTGCAACGGTGTTCGTCACCTTCCCCTTCATTTCAAGGGAGATAATCCCCGTTCTTGAAGCACAGGGCACAGATGAGGAAGAAGCGGCAGCGATGATGGGAGCCGATGGATTCACCATATTCCGCAGGATTACCTTCCCTCATATCAAATGGGCTCTGCTTTACGGGATAGTATTGTGCTCTGCAAGGGCAATGGGTGAATTCGGTGCTGTATCCGTTCTTTCCGGGCATCTCAGGGGAAAGACCGTCACCTTGCCGCTCCATGTGGAGATACTTTTCGGTGACAACAAATTCATGCCCGCATTTGCTGTATCATCCATACTTGTGCTGCTTGCGGTCATGATACTCATCATACGCAGCATTGTGGAATATATCGGAAAGGACAGAGGATAATGTATATAGAGCTCAGAGATATAAACAAGTCCTACGGTGATTTCAAGGCATCAGACAATGTGAATTTCGGCATAGAAAAGGGAAAGCTGGTAGCGCTCTTAGGCCCCAGCGGCAGCGGAAAGACCACGATACTGCGCATGATAGCCGGCCTTGAACATCCTGACAGCGGTGATATCATAATAGACGGACAGAGAGTGAACGATATCCCCGCCAGCAAGAGAGGCATCGGCTTTGTTTTCCAGAGCTATGCTCTTTTCCGCTATATGACGGTATTTGACAACATAGCCTTTGGTCTGCAGGTGAAAAAGGCAGACAAGAAGGCGGTACAGGAAAGAGTAACGGAACTTATAAAGCTCATCGGTCTTGAAGGCTTTGAGAACCGCTATCCCAGTCAGTTATCGGGAGGTCAGCGGCAGAGAGTGGCATTTGCAAGAGCACTGGCTCCCAATCCGCAGGTACTGCTGCTCGATGAGCCCTTTGCCGCAATAGATGCAAAGGTTCGTCAGGAACTGCGCAGATGGCTCAAGGAAATGATAAGGAAGCTCGGAGTGACGAGCATATTCGTAACTCACGATCAGGACGAGGCACTTGATGTGGCGGATGAGATAATCGTCACCAACAGCGGCAGGATAGAACAGACAGGCTCCCCATTAGAGATATACAGAGCCCCTGCCACCGCATTCACATCATCCTTCTTCGGGCAGACCTCGGAGCTTGAGGACTATACAAGGTTCAAATTCTTCGACAGGGTAGATAACTATGACAAGGCATTTGTCCGCCCTGAATTCATAAAGATGACCAAAAAGGACGAGATACAGAAATACAAGAACTCTGCTGCAGAAGGCATAGTGGAGGATATCGCTTTCAGAGGGAATTATATCGAATATACCGTAAATTCCAACGGGAGCACATTCATTGCCCACAGAGCCCTTGATGAGGAAAAAGTAGAGGTCGGAGAAAAGGTGGACGTATTTATCTACAGGCTTTTCATCACAGTCGGCAATGAGGTGCGTTTGCTCAAAAATGGTTCTATACGCGAAGAAATGGTAGTAATATGATACTCTATTCTGTCTCGGTAAACTACAGGGAACACAGCGCTGATGTAAGGGGCAGATTTGCCTTTAACAGGGAAACGCGGGACGAGATACGCAAGCAACTCGCTTTGCGGGGAATAACCCAGAGCGTTGTACTGTGTACCTGTAACAGGAGCGAGATATACTATCCCGCAGAGGATGACAGTCACACCGATGATATCCTTGATATGCTATGCAGCGGAGATACGGACATAAAAGGCAGCATCAGCGTATTCCGCGGTAAACAGGCTGTAAGGCATCTTTTCAGGGTATGCTGCGGCATAGATTCCATGATACTCGGTGAGGATGAGATACTCAGACAGACCCGCTCTGCTTACTACGAATCCCTCGAAACAGGCTTTGCGGGATACGAGATAAACACAGTATTCCAGTCCGCCATAACCTGCGCAAAAAGGATCAAGACAGAAACAGAGCTTTCAAGATCATCGGTATCGGCTGCCACGTTATCTGCAAATGAGGCAGCATCCTTCATGGAAAAGGTGAGGGTTCTGGTGATAGGTGCATCGGGGAATATCGGCTCATCAACTGTAAAAAACCTTTTGGCTCACAGGAATGTGACAGTCACAAGAACAGTGAGATCACACAGCGGATATCAGTTGATAACACCGGAAAAAGTGCAGGATATCCCATATTCAGAAAGATACGACAGGATAAATGATTTTGACTGCATAATAAGCGCCACATCAAGTCCTCATTTCACGATAACTGCATCAAAGGTGGAGGAGAAGCTTCAAAAAGGCAGAAAAATGCTGTTTATCGATCTTGCCGTTCCTGCGGATATCGAAAACTCTGTAAAAGATATAGACGGTATGACCCTTATCGGTATAGACCATTTTAAAAAGCTCTCAGAAAAGAACAACGCCATCAAAAAGCAGGCTGCAGAACAGGCAGAGATCATGATCTCGGAAGAAATCGACAAATACAACAAAAAAGTCATATTCCATGATTTTCAGCCTAAAATGGAGATGGTCAGAGCAAATCTCGGAAAAATCAGTTTTGAGGAGATCATATTTGAACTTCGTGATCTTCTTGATTCCGACAGATTCGGTGCACTGATCGGCGTGCTTGAAACATTGTGATGAAAACGGAGGTGTAACAGTGGCATATTTTCCATTTTACACGGATATCTCGGGAAAGAGATGTGTTATTATCGGCGGCGGTACGGTTGCCCTCAGAAAGGCTCAGATTATACTTGACTTCGGCGCGGGTGTCACTGTTATCGCTCCGAAGATATGCTATGAGCTTGAAGGACTGCCGGTTGAACGTATATACAGGAAATTCGAAGACAGTGACCTTGACGGCGCATATTTCGCTGTCTATGCCGCAGATGACAAGGAGCTCAGTGCTCATGTGCATGAGCTGTGCCTGAAAAAGCATATCATGCTCAATTCCGTGGATGATATCGACAACTGTGCTTTTATCTTCCCTGCGATGATAAAAAAGGACAACATCACCATCAGTATTTCCACAGGAGCCACAAGCCCTGTGTTTGCAAAATATCTTAAAACCAGAATAGAGGAACTGCTCGATGAGCATACTCTTGAAGTGGCGGCACTCATGACCGAATACAGGAATGAGATAAAGAAGGCGTTCTCCAACTATGATCTCAGAGCCAGCGCAAATGAGATACTTCTTGAAATGTGCCTTAATTCGGATGAGCTGCCCTCTGATGAGAAAATCAGAAAAGTACTTGGCATACGGAAATGAAGATACGCATCGGTACAAGAAAAAGCAGGCTGGCACTTATCCAGACAGATATGTTCATCGCGGCTGTGAAAAAGGAATTTCCGGATATAGAAACGGAGATAGTTAATATTTCCACAAAGGGCGATGAGATAATAGACAGACCCCTTGAAAAGATAGGCGGCAAGGGCGTTTTTACAGATGCCATAGAATCTGCACTGCTTGAAAAAAGGATAGATTTCGCAGTTCACAGTGCTAAGGATATGCCTTCCGACATAACCGCGGGCCTGTGTGTCGGTGCAGTTCTCAGGAGGGCGAGCCCTGTTGACGTGACGGTATTCAGAAAGGGCTTTGTCCCCTCTGATGAAATGATCATCGGAACAAGCAGTACCCGCAGGTCATACGGGATATCTAAATTATACGCTCATGCTGTGCTTAAAGATATCAGGGGCAATGTGGATACAAGGCTGAACAAGCTGCACAACGGCGAGTACGACTGTATCATACTTGCTGCGGCAGGACTTGAAAGGCTTGGAGCTTTCGATGACAGCAGATTTGATTTTGTAAGGCTGTCGACAGATATCATAATGCCCGCTCCCTGTCAGGGTATCATCGCGATACAATCACGAAGGGATGAATTTGCTGAGATACTTTCCCGTATAGACCACACAGATACCATGTATGCCTATGAAACGGAAAGAGCCATACTCAGACTCATGGGATCAGGGTGTTCATCACCGCTGGGGGCTCTGGCAGAGATAAAAGGCGACCGGATAGATATACAGATATCAACCGATCAGAAAAGTATATCAAGTGACGGCGGTGATATAACCAAAAGGCTCATTATCGCCGAAAGGCTGGTGAAAAGGATATGTGCGGAGAGGTCTTCCTTATAGGTGCGGGCTGCGGTGGATATGATCTTATGACCTTACGGGGCATAAAGCATCTGCAGAACTGTGACACAGTCATATATGATGCTCTTATCGACGAAAGGCTCCTTTCCTATGTCCCGCGGGATGCTGAAAGGATATATGCAGGAAAGCGTTCCGGCGGTCATAGTA
>JAFPYQ010000278.1 GCA_017394475.1 Oscillospiraceae bacterium
CGCTCATGGATGAGTTCTACTTTGAATCCGCCGCTATGATACTCACTCTGATAACAGTGGGCAAAACACTGGAGGCGTATTCAAAGGGAAAGACCACAGATGCACTGAAAAGCCTGATGAAGCTGGCACCTGTGACTGCCACGGTGGAACGCGGCGGCGAGGAGATGACAGTCCCCGTGGATGAGGTGGTCATAGGGGATGAATTCATCGTAAAGCCCGGTGAGAGCATCCCCGTGGACGGAGTGGTGCTGTCGGGCACTTCGGCAGTGGATGAATCCGCACTCACGGGAGAGAGCATACCCGTGGACAAAGTCCGGGGGGACAGAGTGTCCGCCGCAACGATAAACCGGTCCGGCCACCTGCGGTGCAGAGCTGTGGGCGTGGGAGAAGATACCGCATTTGCCCGCATAATACAGATGGTAACGGATGCAGCAGGGTCAAAGGCACCTATCGCAAAGACAGCCGATAAGGTGTCGGGGATATTCGTCCCTACCGTCATCGGTATCGCAGTCGTGACCTTTGCGGTGTGGCTGCTTGTGGGGCAGACCGTGGGGTATGCGCTGGCAAGAGGGATATCCGTCCTTGTTATAAGCTGTCCCTGTGCACTGGGGCTTGCAACTCCGGTCGCCATCATGGTGGGCAGCGGCGTGGGCGCTAAGAACGGCATACTTTTCAAAAGTGCCGAGAGCCTTGAGGTGTGCGGTAAAACGGAGATAGTCCTGCTGGATAAGACAGGCACCGTGACAAAGGGTCAGCCTGTGGTCACCGCCGTTATCCCACAGAATGGCTTTGATGAAAAAGAGCTTATGTCCGTGGCCTATCCACTGGAGGCCATGAGCGAGCACCCGCTGGCAGGTGCGGTGTGTGCCTATGCCGGGGGCAGATATGACCGTGCGGAAGTGACGGATTTCATGAGCTTTTCGGGCAACGGGCTCATAGGAACGGTGAACGGCATCAGCGTGGCAGCGGGAAATATGGCGCATATCGGGAAATATGCCGATGTGTCGGGCATAGCGCATGAGGTGGAAGACCTGTCCTCACAGGGGAATACTCCGCTGATATTTGCGGCAGACGGAAAGGTCTGCGGGATAATAGCCGTCGCCGATACCATAAAGGACGATGCAGTGACTGCCGTCAAGGAGCTTTCGGGGCTGGGTATCCGCCCTGTCATGCTCACGGGCGATAATGAGCGCACTGCAAAGGCCATAGGAAAACAGGCGGGCATATCCGAGGTCATCGCGGGAGTGCTCCCCGACGGCAAGGAGAGCACCGTCAGGAAATACAAAGCCTACGGCAATGTGGCTATGGTGGGGGATGGGATAAACGATGCCCCGGCTCTTACAGGGGCAGATACGGGCATTGCCATAGGCGCAGGCACGGATGTTGCCATAGATGCGGCGGATATAGTTCTGATGAAGAGCGGGCTCTCGGATGTGCCCGCGGCGATACGCCTCAGCCGTGCGGTCATCCGCAATATCAGGCAGAACCTTTTCTGGGCGTTCTTTTATAATGTGATAGGCATACCCCTGGCGGCGGGCTGCTTCGTAAAGCTGGGGATAACGCTGAATCCCATGATAGGTGCGGCGGCAATGAGCCTTTCGAGCTTCTGCGTGGTGACGAATGCGCTGCGGCTGAACCTGTTCAATGTGCATGATACAAAGGGCGACAGGCCCATAAAGAAAAAAGGCGGGGATACCGCCGAGAATGATGTTAAATATACCGAGGAGGAAAAAACAATGACAAGGACAATGACTATCGAAGGCATGATGTGCGGACACTGCGAGGCAAATGTAAAGAAGGCTCTCGAGGCGATAGAGGGCGTTGCATCCGCAGAAGTGAGCCATGAGAAGGGAACCGCTGTAGTGACGCTTTCGGGCAGCGTTCCCGATGAGGTGCTGAAAAAGGCGGTAGAGGACAAGGACTACACCGTAAAGGGCATCGCATGATCATGGGGAAAAGTGAGAAGATACGCTTTTTTGAAGAGATAGCTGCAAACGGCCATGTGGCGTTGAATGTGATGCAGTATGACGGCTGGCTCCTGCGGTTTTCCGAAGGGTACACCGGAAGGGCAAATTCCGTCAGCATCATATACCCGTCAACTCTGGATATGGCGGAAAAGGTCGCCTACTGTGAGGAGATGTACCGCAGAAAGGGTCAGCCCTGCATATTCAAGCTCACCAATAATGACGAGGAGCTCGGGGAATATCTTGAAAGCAGGGGCTATAAAGTGGTCACCCCTACGGATGTGAAGGTGCTCGACCTTGCCCGCTTTGAGCCCGTGGAAACGGACGGCTGTGTCTTTGACAGTGAGCCCGATGAAAAGTGGCTCGAAAACTATTTTGCCTTTGAAAAGCTGACGGATACGAAAAAGCAGGATATTTTCCGCAGGATGCTGGCTAAGGTGTCGGTGGATACCATATACTGCACGCTTTATGACGGCGGTCGGGTGGTCGCATGCGCATCGGCAGCGGTGGAACACGGGTATATGCTGCTGCAGAATGTAGTGGTGGATGAAAGCGCCCGCGGGAACGGATACGGGAAAAGGCTGTGCAGCGCCATAATAACAAAGGCAAAGGAGAGCGGCGCAAAGTATTCCTGGCTGCAGGTGGTAAAGGACAATATCCCCGCAGTAAAGCTGTATGACAGGCTGGGCTATGAAAAGCTCTATACCTATTGGTATATGAGAAAGGACACTTGATATCGGCTGATCTGTATGCAGCCATGAAGGGGCATGCTATGAAGACGCTCATACTCAACGGCTCACCGCGCAAAAACGGTGATACCGCGGCACTGCTTGCCGTGCTGAATGCTGGCCTTGCGGGCAGCTGCATAGAGGTGTCATTCTATTATGATGATATCTCTCCGTGCATCGACTGCCGCTGCTGTAAGGCGGAGAAGCGGTGCCCCATAGATGATGATATGCAGGATGTATACAGGTATATCGAAGAATGTGACAATGTGGTCATAGCATCGCCCATATATTTCAATGAGCTGACCGGAAAGCTGCTCGACACCGCAAGCAGGCTGCAGATGTATTTTTCTGCCCGTTTTTTCAGGCATGAGGATGCGGGGATATGCCCTAAAAAGGGCGGGGTGATACTTGTGGGCGGCGGTGACGGAGACCCGCAGAAGTCATACTCCACCGCAAGGATACTGCTGCATCACATAAACACCACACGGATATTCCCCCTCGTGTGCAGTCACGGCACGAACACTCTCCCCGCTGCAGAGGATGCGGTGGCAGTGGAAGAGACAAAAAGGCTGGCGGAATTCCTGAACGGGGAATGACAGCGGACAATGGAGGACAAAATGTCAAAAGTACATATCATAAAGTGCGGCACAGAGAACTGCTACATCGTTTCAAAGGGGAAAACAGCCATACTCGTGGACACGGGGACAGGCGAACACCTTGAAAAGGTGGCGGCGGAGTGTGAGAAGTACGATCTGAAACTCATCGTGCTCACCCATCCCCATTTTGATCATGCGGAAAATGCCGCAGATCTTTCGGAGCGGTTCGGCGTTCCCGTGGCATACAACAAGGCCGATGATGAGCTTTTTGAGAATTACGAGGCACAGCCTCTTTCATGCTATGGGATAACGGGGCGTGTGGTGCTGAAAGCCTCTCTTGAAGCCCTTTCAAAGACAAAGGTGAAGCGCCCGGAAAACACAGTGTTCATAGAGGACGGGGACAGCCTGGAGGAATACGGCATAAATGCCCGCATAATCGGGTTCCCGGGGCACACCTACGGCTCTGTGGGCGTGGATGTGGACAAAAAGGCGCTCATAGTGGGGGATGCCCTTGACAACTGGGTACTTCCCGGTATGGGGCATCTGTATACCGACCGCGCAGCCATGGAAAAGACCTATAAAAAGATAAAGGAACTGGGCAGCAGGACAATATTCTACGGACACGGCAAACCGACGGAAAATAAGTGAAATGACACTGCCGACAGGTCTGTAAACGGGATAAAATGAACGATCTTATATACAGTCTCAATGCCACTATGCCTGTATTCCTCGTCATAGTGGCAGGTTTTCTTTTCGGGAAAGCGGGCTTTTTCAACGAGGGATTCATCACCGCTGCGGACAAATTCATATTCAATGTGGCTCTGCCTGTCATGGTGTTTTCGGATATGGCGCAGAGTGACCTTAAAGCGGATATGCAGCTCCCCCTTGTGGGATATGCCGCGGCGGCCACAACTGCGGCATTCATAGTTATATGGGTATGTGCCGGACTTTTCATAAAGGACAGGAGCATAACAGGGGCGTTCGTGCAGGCATCATACCGCAGCTCCGTGGCGGTTATGGGCTTTGCCTTCATGCAGAACATATACGGCGGCGTGGGGCTCATGCCCATGATAGTCATAGGCTGTGTCCCGCTTTACAATATCTACGCTGTGACCGTGCTCACATTCGAGTCAAACTCCCGTGAAAAGGGGAGCGGTGCGGACAAGATAAAGAAGAGCATCATCGGGATATGCAAGAACCCTATAATAATATCCATAGTTCTGGGGACTGCGGCCTCTCTCAGCGGCATATATGCCCATTTTCCCGTTATTGCGGTCAAGACCCTTTCGAGCATATCCTCCATCGCCACGCCCCTTTCTCTCCTTGTGATAGGTGCATCCTTCAAGGGGGCACAGGCGCTGAAAAAGCTGCGCCCCACGGTGGTATGCTGCATGATAAAGCTGATATTCATGCCGCTGGTGTTCGTAGGCATCGCCATAAAGGCGGGCTTTACGGGGCAGGCTCTTCTGGCGCTGGTCATAATGCTGGGCTCTCCCACCACCCCGTCATGCTACATTATGGCTAAGAACATGGACAATGACGAGGTGCTCACATCATCGGTGATAACAGCCACCACCTTCTTTTCCTCCGTCACCCTTACTTTATGTATATACCTGTGCAGGAGCATGGGGCTTATATAACCGCAAGCTATGTCCCCCGCCTCTAAGGCGGCGGGTTCCATATTTCCATTCAG
>JAFPYQ010000279.1 GCA_017394475.1 Oscillospiraceae bacterium
ATCTCCCTGACATTTTTTTCGGCGGTGCTGATATCATCCTCACTGAGATCGTATATCCCAACAGAACGCTGTGCAGCTGCAACAAGGTCATCGGTAGTATCCTGCCTCTCCGGGGCACAGGAGAGCTTTTCCGCTGCATCTATCACCGCAGCGGAGAATGTGATCTCATCGGTGAAATACTGCTTTGAACTCACAGCAAAGCTTGTGATGAAGTCAATGCACTCATCTGCCTTATGTATCCTTTTTATGCTGTCCATGGTCTGCACATAGATATCCTTATCCGCAAAGATATCATACATCCCGGGAGTGAAAAGGGAATTCTCAAAAACGCCGTCCCTTTCAAACAGCCATATAAACACTGCACATCTGTGTTCATAGTCGGGGGTCTGCTTCCCCAGGGGTACCACAGTGCGGAATATCTCCGCTGCCTGCAGGAGGGCTATCTTGAAGCTGCCCGGGGCGTTTATGGCTATTACCCTGTCGGATATCTCCGCCAGGAGCTCCGATGAACCAAAGGGATTGCTGTCGGGATCGCGCTTTATCTCATTGAGATAGGAACTGAGCTCAGCGTATCTGTCATCCTTTGATATCAGCTCACGCAGACGATCTATTATCTGGTCGAATTTATTCTTCTTCAGTGCCATTGTTTACAGCCTTTCTTATATACCATTTGCCCGTATCTATGCCGCGTATCTGTTTTGAGAAGGTATCTGACGGGATAAACAGCGTGGATATCAGCATATCTTCTCCCCGCATATCCGCTTCATGCACTGCACACAGACTGTCGGTGATGATATCCTCTCCCGTCATCATGCTGCGCATATTCTCATGCACAACAGCAAAACTCATGTCATCATCGTTTTCGACAAGGATATGCACCAGCTCACTGTCGTTCTGCACGGAATACAGCGTACACCAGGGGAGAGTTACTATTTTGTCCGTTTTGTCACCGAACAGGCAGATGCCGCGGAATCCATCGGGGATACTGCCCTTCTGTACATCGAGTATCAGTGTATCATCGAATATGAGGTCGCTGTCGTGGACTATCATAAGGCGATGGGATGCATCTGAGAAAGAATAGCAGTCGGAGATGGTGAGGGTGCCGCAGGTGATAAGGATATCTGCGCTGTCAAAAAAGTATCTGACGGTAACAGAAGTATGGGGCGCTGTGGGCAGGATGCTGCCGAAGCGGTACTCCGTCTGCCTGCTGTCCTCTTTGAATGTGAAGGGGATGCTCCTGTGAGCGCCCCCCACAGTGATTGAAGCGGAATATCTCTTCCTGTAGCCCTCTATGTCTGACAGTGAGTCAAAACTTGTCCCAAGACGGGTACAGAGCATTTCAAGGCAGTAGGAAAGAAGTTTTCTGTGCACCGTGACCTTTTTGCTTTCGGGCACAGCGGACATCATCCGGGGCTCATCTGTGAATATCGTATGCAAGCCATTATGTGATGCAGGTGCGGTGCGTTTTTCAAGTATTTCAGAAGTAAAGCTGTCGGCAGGGGAATCGGGGGCATCAATGAATGCCCGTGCAGCTGCATTTTCAAGGGCGGTGAAGCAGGGATCGCTCTCGGTAAGGTTTATTACCCTGTTCTCACTGTCGATCACTATAAGCCCCAGCTCACCGTCGGGAGCGATGTAGTATCTTATTATGACCGCGTCTTTGAGGCGGGATATATCAAGGCGGTCGGGGGTCATATTCAGTTCCATATATTATCCTCGAAGCACCGGGGCGAGGAGAACTCATCCCGATGAGGCTATGGGCGATGGTATCTTTGCACATCTACCCATCATATTATACAACATCTCCGTCATTCTGTCAAGGCGAGAGAGCAAGCCGTCTGGTATTGCATTTGTATGTATGTTTATGGAAACTCTGTTCCATGAAAGATTTTTTTGACAAATCGGTTTGTTTGTGATATAATTGGAATATCTGTTGATTTTGAAAAAGAAACTTGCAAAAAGGAAGAAAGACTATGAAGATAAGGTATGATTCACCGCTGATACATTACAGCGGACGCATTGATCTCGATGAAAAGGGCGCGCACTGGTATTTCCCCTCCACAAGTGCCACAGTTAAATTCAGGGGTACGAGTATCGGATTTACCGTCACTGACAGCATGTGCTGGGGTATTATCACTTTAGGTTATGTGATAGACGGCAGGCTGGGCAGAGTACCGCTGCTGCCGGAAAATAACGGAAAGTCGGCATTCTACATCGCTGCAGCAGACCTGGAGCCCGACAAGGAGCACACATTCACCCTTTTCAAGAGGATGGCAGCAAATCACAGCTGCATTATCTCGGATCTTGAGACAGACGGCGAATTCATCGGCTTTACAGATCACTATGACCTTGCCCTTGAATTCTACGGGGACAGCGTCAGTGCAGGCGAGGTCTCCGAAGCGGATGATTTTGTGGGCAGGAGTGACCCTGCCAATGCAGATGCCATCTATGACAATTCCTATTTCAGCTATACATGGCTGGTATCAAGGCTGTTGAACGCAAAGTTCCACAATATCTCACAGGGCGGTATTGCCGTGTTTGACGGCACGGGTTATTTCCACATGCCGCAGACTATAGGCATGGAATCGGTATATGACAAGGCGTGCTATTTTCCGGAGGCAGGGGAGCCCACTTCATGGGATTTTTCAAAGTATGTCCCCGATATCGCGGTGTTTGCACTGGGTCAGAACGACAACCACAACAGCGTTACCAATGAGAATGATATAGATATCTATGACAAGAACGTGCGGCAGAACTGGAAGGACGGCTATAAGCGCATAATAACCGATATCTGTGGGAAATATGAAAAGCTTGGCAAAAAAATAGATGTGATACTCCTCACCACAGTCCTGATGCACGATCCCGAGTGGGACAAGGCAATAGATGAAGCTGTTCAGGAGCTCTGCGGACAGGGCATAAAGGCTCATCATTTCATTTTCTCGAGAAACGGTGCGGCAACTCCGGGTCATCCCCGTCGTGCGGAACACTCCGAAATGGCTTTTGAGCTGGCTGCGGAGATAGATCGCATCAGAAAAATCAAATAGAAAAGAGGATAATATGACCTCAGAAGAATTAAAGTCCCTGACGATACAGCTGGCGGATATAAACGGCGTATCCGGGGATGAGGGCAGAGCGGCGCAGGTCTGCAGGGAATATCTTGAAAGATATTCCAAGGATGTGACGATAAAAAACGGCAATGTCATCGCCTATCTCAACGGTAGGGAAAAGCGTCCGCTGATACTGCTGGATGCCCATCTTGACAGGGTGGGGATGATAGTATGTGCCATAGAGGACGGCTTTGTTAAGGCTGCCCCTGTGGGTGGCATAGATATGCGCATCATGCCCGCACAGCGCGTTATCATACACGGAAAAGAGGATATAAAGGGCGTTGTGTGCACCCTTCCCCCGCACCTTGCCAAGGAGAGCAAAGTAACGGACAAGGACGATCTGTGGATAGATACAGGGCTGGACAGTGCGGAAAAATATATATCGCAGGGAGATATGATCTCCTATGATTCCCCGGTGAAGGAACTGCTTCATGACAGGATAGCGGGAGCGGGACTGGATGACCGCTGCGGTATATCCACGATACTGTGCGCGGTGGATATGCTGAAAAGTGAACTTTTTTCCATTGACTGTTCTGTGGCGGTGATGTTTTCCACTCACGAGGAAATAAATGAACGGGGCGCTTGCATCGGGGCTTTTGATATAGAGCCGGATATCGCACTGGAAGTGGATGTGAGCTTTGCCATGTGCGGCGGTGAGGATGCTTCAAAATGCTCCAAACTCGGCAACGGCGTGATGATAGGCATATCCCCGTCACTTGACAGG
>JAFPYQ010000280.1 GCA_017394475.1 Oscillospiraceae bacterium
CAAACGATATCTGCAAGCTGGATATGTATATGCTGGACAGTGTCTGTAAGGATCTGAAAAGGTGGCTTGACTGCGGTCAGGAGCCTGTCCGCATCTCTGTCAACCTTTCCCGCAAGCACATGATGAATTCCGGGCTTGTGGAGACCATTAACGAGCTGATAGAGAAAAACGGCATACCTGCGGACTATATCGAGATGGAGCTCACGGAGACCACGACGGATGTGGAGTTCTCCGACCTCAAGCGCGTGGTGAGCAGCTTCCGCCAGTCGGGCATCCATGCTACTGTGGATGATTTCGGAGTGGGCTATTCTTCACTTAATCTCATAAGGGACATCCCCTGGAACATAATGAAGATAGACCGCAGCATACTCCCCGACAACAATGATGACACCGACGATTCCCGCACCATAATGTTCAGGTTCGTAGTGGCAATGGCAAAGGAAATGGGGCTGGAATGTGTGGCAGAGGGCGTTGAGACAACAATGCACCTGGAAGTTCTCAGGAAGAACGGCTGTGATGTGGCACAGGGCTTCCTCTTTGACCGTCCCCTCCCCGTGGATGAATTTAAAAAAAGGCTTGAAAAGAGATTCTATGATATCTGATCTTCATCGGCTGAGCAGCTGCTCAGCCGATCTTTATTTCACAGGACAGGGATGAGCTGGGGACATACGGAACAAAAAATATAAAATGTACTGTTATGGTTTATTCAGCGTTCCCCTGAAAGTATTTCATAAAATATCCGAACAAAAGCCTTGAAATACAGATCTATATGTGATAAAATAGATAGGTGTTTTTCATGGAAAAAGATTTGCATGATCGGAGAACAAAATGAAAAGATTCCTGAAGGGTATAACGCAGGGGATACCGATAGCACTGGGCTATCTTTCGGTTTCCTTCGGCTTCGGCATCATGGCGGTGCAGTCCGGATTATCGGTAAAGGATGCAGTGCTCATCTCCCTTACCAACCTCACATCTGCGGGGCAGGCAGCAGGCGTGGGCATAATCGCGGCAGGCGGTTCACTTATAGAAATGGCTGTGGTACAGCTCGTTATAAATATAAGATATTCCCTTATGGCCATATCACTGTCCCAGAAGACAGATGAGAAATTCACCCTCCCCCACCGCCTTTTAGCGGGATACGGCATCACAGACGAGATATTCGCGGTCTGCTACGCCGAAACGGACAATCTGGTGCCGCAGTTTATGTACGGCGTTATCCTGATAGCTGCCATCGGATGGGTGGCAGGTACATTTCTTGGGGCTGCCATGGGTGAGATACTCCCGCCCAGGCTCTCTGCAGCACTGGGGATAATGCTTTACGGGATGTTCTGTGCGATAATCGTCCCGCCCTCCAAAAAGCAGCGTGATGTACTGTTCACAGTCATACTCGCGGCGGTACTAAATATTTTCATACGGATGATACCCATAATATCCGACAGTCTTGCGGTGATTATATCCGCGCTTATCTCAGCAGCCCTTGCCGCACTGATATTCAAAGGGGAGGAAGAAGAGGAATGACAGCAGCATATATCTTAGTCATGGCAGGCGTGACATATCTTATCAGAGTTATCCCCTTTGCAGCCTTCCGCAAGAAGATACGATCGCCATTCATAAAAAAATTCCTGGGATATGTTCCCTATGCGGTACTCAGTGCCATGACCTTCCCCGCCATGATATTCTGCACGGGCAATGTGGCTGCGGGCGTAGTCGGTACGGCAGCAGCGCTGGTACTCGCCTGTCTCGATGTGCCCCTTATAGGTGTTGCTGTGGCAGCATCGGCAGTTTCGTTACTCGTCAGCTTTATAGTGTAAAAAACGGCAGCCCGTAAGCTGCCGTCTTTCTTTATCTTTGAGATGCCATATCCGCATCCACACATTCACGCCACACATTATTGCTTTTCAGCTTTTTACCCTGCCTTACGCCGCACATTGCATTTGAAATGGCATCGTAGAGCACATTGGTACCCTTCCTGTCGGCTCTGTAATTCACGGCGGTCTCAGCACATATCCCGATGGAGCCCGCGGTATCCACGGAATCAATGTTGGCACCCATGAAAATGAACTGCCATCCGTGCTTCTCCTGCATATCGGATATCATTTTCTTCACCTTTGAGGATGTGTAGGTGCGGCTGGCATTCTCCATACCGTCGGTGGTGATGATAACAAGTGTATGCTCGGGCACATCCTCATCCCTTGCGTATTTGTGAACATTGGAAATATGCTTTACAGCTCCGCCCACTGCATCGAGCAGGGCTGTGCTGCCGCCGGGGCAGTAATCGCTGCGTGTCATCTTCCGCACATCATCAAGGGGCACGCGGTCATAGATGACCTTACTGCTGCTGCTGAACAGCACTGTTGACACTATGACATCGCCATCCCCCGAGCGCTGCTTTCCGATAAGGCTGTTGAAGCCGCCTATGGTATCATCCGTAAGGTCGGACATTGAACCGCTTTCATCAAGGATAAATATTATCTCGGTAAGATCTTTTTTCATGACAGGCTCTCCTTTTCTTCTCATGATCCCCTTGTCTTTGCTGCGGGGGATCCTTTGTTTCATCTTATGATCCTATTATACACCTGTCCGTCACAGAAGTGGTCGCCCTGAAAGCGACAAAAAAAGATCTCCTCCGTAAGCGGAAGAGATCATCTGCCATCAGCAGCCTATCAGTGACTGGTCGAATGCAAAGAGAGTTTCGTTTATAGTGTTGATATCGAACTGCCGCCTTTCAATGAAGTATCTGATTATCACATCGAATTTGATGCTGTTTGAAAGGGTAAAGCCCGCCTTGTCCAGCAGTGAGGCGGTCTGGGGCATATCAAGCTCCAGGGCTATGGCAAGGGCTACTGCGGTGACTTTACCGGGGTGGTAATTCTTGTCGCTGCGTATCTTTGAAAAGAGCCTGCGGTCGATATTCGCCTTTTTATACACCTGCGGATCGGTGAGCCCGCGTTCGTCTATCAACCGCAGCAGGGCTTCGGAAAAGGATTCATCCAGCTCATCGAAGGAGAGCTCATCCGCATCTTCAAGGCACACCGTATCAAGGCATGCTACAGAGCTTTCCGACATTGCGGAAAAGACTTGTTTTTCCTTTGCGGCATTCTCTTTTCCCCGCGCTTTGCCGAAAATATCCCCGAGTCTTTTCCTGCGGTCAGGTGCGGCATTCATGGAAAGGGGCGGAGAGTAATTCTCGGTGATATACTCCCGCAGATCGTTCATAAGAGCCGCATCGGGCACCACAGCATCACGGTCGAGCACCACAAGAGTCACATCTATATCGCTGTTTTCCAGATGATCGGTGATAGCGGACACTGCCACACTGAGGG
>JAFPYQ010000281.1 GCA_017394475.1 Oscillospiraceae bacterium
GCCGTTTTTCGGCGGCAGCGGCGATGCCTCACAATTCGTGAGAAAGTATCTTGAAAGCTATGAGAGATCCGGACAGAAAGGGCTCATCTGCATACCCTCGGGCAATCATGATATGGACAGAATTGCCCGCCATATCAAGGGGGATGACAGGAAGATAGCCTTCGCATTTCTGCTCTCCATGCCGGGCGCGCCCTATATCTACTATGGGGATGAGATAGGGATGAACTATGTGGAAGGTCTTACCTCGGTAGAGGGCGGATATGGCAGAACAGGCTCCCGCTCCCCTATGCAGTGGGATGACAGCGCGAATGCGGGATTTTCCTCCGCACCAGCGGATAAGCTCTATATCCCCATAGACCCCGATCCTGCCCGTCCCACCGTACAGTCCGAACAGAAGGATCCCTCCTCACTGTTGAACGAGGTCAGAAGGCTCATCGCCGTAAGGCAGGCACACAAGGCGCTTCAAAGCCTCGGCGGGATAGAATTTGTACGATCAGGTGAAAAGGGCAGTCCCCTTGCCTACATACGCACATTTGAAGATGAACGCATCTTAGTCATCATAGACCCCACGGACAATAATAGCTCCATCCCGTTTGAGGGGGCTCACCCGGAGGTGATATATCACTTCGGCAGAGAAGTATCCATCGGGAAGGACAAGGTCACCACACAGGGCAAAACTGCGGTCTTCATAAAGATATGAACTGTGATAATACTGCCTGTGACAGGGATAGTTGCAAAACTGCGAAAAATAGTGTATAATAGATATATCTTTTTTCCAATAAAACAGAGGTACAGATATGAAACTGCAGGATGATGCAAACAGATTCCCCTTGTTCCACAGGGTAAAGCATGACCACGATATAGGGGTATATATCGACGAACAGAACAAGTCGCTGTATTCCATGGGCTATACCGAGCACAGCTTTGCTCATATAGGCGTAGTGGCAGACCGCACCGCGTATATCCTCGATACCCTGGGAGCAGACGACCACACCATAGACCTTGCCCTCACAGCCGCATGGATGCACGATCTGGGCAATATAATCAACCGCGTGGATCACAGCCAGTCCGGGGCGATGATGGCGTTCTACCTCCTTGACAAGATGGGCGTGCCCTCAGAGGATATAGCTCCCGTCATCCGTGCCATAGGCAACCATGATGAGGGCAGCGGTGTACCCGTGAGCAATATGGCAGCCGCACTCATCATCGCAGATAAATCCGATGTGCGCAGGAGCCGCGTGCAGGATGAGGATGCGAAGAATTACGATATCCACGACCGCGTGAATTACTCCGTCACATCATCTATCCTGAAGATAAATCAGGAGCACACCGCCATCAAGCTCAAACTGGAGATAGACACCAGGTACGGTGAGATCGGGGAATACTTCGAGATATTCCTTGAAAGGATGCTGTTGTGCCGCAAGGCTGCAAATTTCCTGAACATGGATTTCCACCTTATAATCAACGAGCAGACGCTGATGTGATATCTGCATCTTGACATATCAATGACAAAGAGCTGAATGTGTTATCATCAGCAGAGGTGATGATAATGGACAGCACAGGATTTAAGACTATGGATATCGGACTGATAAATGACCGCCTTTTCCCAATAACAACGAATGAAGAATATCCCTGTTCGGATATGATATTCTACGCACAGAGCGACATTACCTGTTATATCCTCAGAGGAAAACAGGGCGATCTGCTGATAGATACGGGGATGCCGCAGACATGGATCGGGATGCGCAGATGGCTGAAAAATTTCGATGTGAGATATGTCCTGCTGACCCACGCCCATGCCGACCATGACTGGAATGCGGCAAAGCTGCAGAAAGCAGGCGCAAAGCTGCTGCTTTGTGAACGGGACAGAACGCTGCGGCAGAACTATATGTCACAGCCTGTAAAGCCCACCTTGCCAAGATACACTCTGCGGAACTTTTCACAGTGGATAAACGGCAGCATATTCAACAGCCCTCCCTATGATGCAGATATATACTTTTCCGCAAAGGAACGCTCACTGCTCAGAGATATGGGATTTGATGCCGCTATGATCCCGCTGCCGGGACATACCTACGGCTCGGTGGGGGTGCTTTGCGGCAATGTTCTTTACTGCGGTGACGCTTTCACGGGGATATGGAAGCGCCCGGACATCACGCCCCACGCTGTGAGCCCGAAGCTGTTGAAAAAATCCCTCGAAAGGATAGTCCGCATATCCCCGGAATGGCTCGCCTGCGGCCATGGGCTGCCTATGAGGTACAAGGACGCATATCCCGTGATAAAAAGCTATCTCGGGATGAAGATGCAGCAGGAGCACAAAGGAGGATGACCCCATGATATTCGGTGAAAAACAGATCACATTGAAGGACGGCCGCCATGCGGTGCTCCGCAGTCCATGTGAGGACGATGCAGAACTGATGCTGGATTTCATAAAGAAGGCATCGGGAGAAACGGACTTCCTGATGAAATTCCCCGAAGAGTACGACAACTTCACCCTTGAACAGGAAAAGGGATTCATAAACAGCGCCTACAACTCCCCCGACCAGATCATGATAGCCTGCTTCGTGGACGGCAGCTTTGCGGGGAACTGTGAGATCTCATTCCGGAACGGCATGAAAGACCGCCACAGAGCATCTGTGGCTATCGCCATTCTGGAAGGATTCTGGGGACTTGGCATCGGTACTGCGATGTTTGAGGAAATGTTCGCCGCTGCCGGACAGCGCGGAGGTGTCCGCCAGATAGAGCTGGATTTCATCGAAGGGAACAAGAGAGCACGGGCATTGTATGAAAAAATGGGATTCCGTATCACAGGAGTAAAACCGATGCCATACGGATGAAGGACGGCACCTTTGTCAATGAGTATATGATGGTAAAGTGGATATGATGTAGTCAGTGATCACTAAACCCGCCCCGTAAACAACAACAGCCGCATAACAGATATGCGGCTGTAAAGCTATTATTTCAGTGAGCGGACAGATTCCTTGATGATGAGCTCCCCGCTGATGGTCATGTGCCTTATGGGAGAGGCAGGCTCCGTGATGCGCCTGAGCAGTGCTTCTACAGCCTTTTCCGCCATAAATTCCGAGTCAACGTTTATCGTGGTTATGGTGGGCTTGCTTATCTCGGATATAAGATAGTTATCATAACCCACTATGGAAATATCATCGGGAACTGTCTTCCCTGCCGCCTCCAGTGAACTGATGGCTTTATACGCTGCCTCGTCACAGTTGCACACAAAGGCAGTGGGCAGCTTTTCGGGGAATACTATGGTTATATTGTCATGCTCGTCGCGGTCATCTATGGTCCATTCTGCTCTCACCGGCAGATCATGCTCTATCATGGCTTTCATATAGCCCATATAGCGGTCGAATATGCTCGAAGTGGAACGCACCGTGCCGATAAAGCCGATATCTCTGTGCCCCTGTTCTATCAGATATGATGTTATCTCATATCCGCCCAGATAGCCGTTGGTCACCACGGAATCCACATCCGCCCCGACGATATAGTAATCCAGCAGGATAACGGGCAGTCCTGTTTCCTTCAGCATCTCCACATATCTCTCATCGAGCTGCCCCAGGGAAATGACGGAGCCTACCTTTTCATCGGTGATGAACTTTGGCAGTGTGAGCTCCTTTTCCTCCTGCTCCGAAAGGGTGGAGATAAGGCAGTAATGGTCGGTCTCCTGCAGCTTGTTCACAAGAGAATTGTAAAGCGCCCAGTAGAACGATCCGTTGGGATCCATATATTTGCCGGGACTGATGACTCCCACCATCTTGTTGTCCCGTTTCTGTGCATCGCTGTGGGATGATACATATCCCATCTGCTCTGCGGTCTCCTTTATCTTTCGGCGCAGTTCATCACTGACGCCCTATTTATACGCAAGGGCATTAGACACCGTGACATTGCTGGTACCGCAAGCCTTTGCAAAATCCGTCAGAGTTACCTGTTTACTCATCACTTATCCCCTATCCGATATCATTTCTGTGCTCATGTCCTGTTCCATGATGTCACACAGCCGCTGTCTGCCACCCCGGATGGGCAGCACTCAGTATTATTATACTCTATGTTTTCTGTTTTGTAAAGGGGTATTACCAAAATATATTCATTTTCAATTAATTTTTCTGATTTCGACTAATTAATTTTAAGTTTGTATTGACATTTAAATTAATTTATGATAAACTATATCAAAAATACGGATCGCCCACCAACAATATCCGATCGGAGGTAATCATGATACATCCATCCTATGCCAAGTTCAGTGCAGAACAGGAACAGCTCCTGTCCCGTCCCAACAAGAAGACCTCATTCTATAACGGGATCTACGACCGCTACGAAAACCCGGTGCTCACCCGCGGCCATATCCCCCTTTACTGGCGCTATGATCTGGACAGCACCACCAACCCCTATTTTGAAGAACGCCTGGGGATAAATGCGGTATTCAACGCAGGCGCCATAAAGCTTGACGGCAAATACTGCCTCGTTGCCCGTGTAGAAGGCAATGACCGCAAGAGCTTCTTTGCAGTGGCAGAGAGCGACAAGGCAACAGAAGGCTTTCGTTTCCGTACCCATCCCGTAAAAATGCCCGCCCTTGCCGATGATGAGACAAATATCTACGATATGCGCCTCACCCGTAACGAAGACGGCTGGATATACGGCGTTTTCTGCGTGGAGAAGAGCGCAGGCACAGCCGATCTATCTGATGCGGTAGCCTCCGCAGGCATCGCGCGCACAAAGGATCTCACAACATGGGAGCGCCTGCCCGATCTTAAGACCCTGCGCAGCCCCCAGCAGAGGAACGTAGCCCTCCTGCCCGAGTTCGTGGACGGAAAATATGCTTTCTACACCCGTCCTATGGATGGATTTATTGAAACAGGTTCGGGCGGAGGCATCGGCTTTGGTCTGGCTGATGATATAACCAATGCCGTCATAGATGAAGAACGCATGACGAGCATCAGGCGCTACCACACCATAACCGAGAGCAAGAACGGCGCAGGTGCCACACCCATAAAGACCGATCGGGGCTGGCTCCATATCGCCCACGGTGTAAGGAACACCGCTGCAGGTCTCCGCTATGTGATATACTGCTTCGTCACCGATCTTAAAGACCCCTGGAAGGTCATTGCAGAGCCGGGCGGATACCTGATAGCTCCCCTTGAGAGCGAGCGTGTGGGAGATGTTTCCAACGTGGTGTTCACCAACGGCGCCATTGCCGATGATAACGGCGATCTGTATATCTACTACGCTTCCTCCGACACCCGCCTCCATGTGGCATCATCCACAGTGGACAGGTTACTGGACTATGCTTTTAACACACCCGCAGATGCCCTCTTTACAGCAAAATGCGTTGAGCAGCGCTGCGAGCTGATAGACCGCAATCTGGCACTGCTTTCATGATACATAAGCACTTTGCTTAAACTGCATGTAATTTTTAGTTAATTTTCCGGGAACGGTCGCGGCCTTCGGGACGCGGTCGTTTTTTATCATCGCAGGCGAACACGCCGCACGTCACGATCCACAGCCATCCTGCAGAGCACAGAAGGTCGGATGACAAGCTTAATACCGAAATGTAATTAAATTTGTGCACAATATACAAATCCAATGGTGCGTTATTATGCAATTAATAGAAATAATTAAATTAATTGTAAAAACACTTGATTTTTAAGTACAAATATCAGATAATGTAATAAAGAAAAAGATCAGACTTGATGGACATCAAGCTATGATGAAAATCTGTTTTCATGATGAATACCCAGGAGGTATAAGCAAATGGACAAGAGAACATTCAGAGCAATATGCGGAACGATCCTCGCAGCGGCTATGCTTTCTTCATGCGGCAGCACCGGCAGCAGCACATCACAGCCCGCTGACGGCGGAGCAGCACCCGCTCCCGCAGCAGAAACTCCCGCAGCTGATGCAGGCAATGCAGAGCCCGCAGCAGCATCGGATGCACAGGGCACTTCCGCCTCAGGCTTCAAGCGCATCGCCGATATCGACACCGCAGCGCTCAAAGGTACTTCCATCACACTCTACACCCACGGCGGCAACAGAGTCCTCGGTGAGGAAAAGAAGGATGCAGACGGCAATACATACCGCGATGAATCCTACGCATATCTCAAGCATCTTGCTGAGAAGTTCGAGAGCGAATACGGCGTACACGTTGATCTCCAGGTGAACTCCACAGAGGATGACATCCGTCCCCTCCTCCAGACCAACGACCCCGGCATCGACATATACACATCTCCCAACTGGTCCATAGAGGAATGGCAGCAGTACGCTATCCCCTACTGCACCATAGACGAGGCTAAGGCGCTCTACGGTGATTATGCCACCACAATGTACAATGACGGCACCAACATATACGCCCTCATGCCCGCTAAGACCTACAACAACGCAGTCGTATACAACGAGGAGACCATCAAGAAGGTAGGCTACGATTCCATCCCCACCACTAAGGAGGAATTCGAGAACCTCTGCCAGGCGCTCCGTGATGCAGGCATCGACCCCATCGCTATGCACCGTGTAGAGAACTGGCCCCTTTCCACCATCCAGGATTTTGCAAACTATGTTGCAGGCTCCAATGACGCATATCCTTCCATGCTCAAGTCCGACGCTCCCTTCAGCTCCGATCATCCCATGGGCAAGACCATCAGGATGTACACAGAGTGGAAGTCCAGAGGCTTCTTCGAGGCTGATACATACACCGACTTCGGTGTTGCAATGGACGTTGTGGGCAACGGCAAGGCAGGTATGATGCTCTTCGGCGCATGGGTAGTTCCTCAGATCCAGGGACGCTGCCCCGAGGGAACAGATCCTTCCGTTATCAAGTTCGCTCCCGCTCCCGACTTCGGCGCAGGCCAGTATGTAATGGCAGCAGCTGCCGATTCCTACGCTATCTCCAAGGGCTGCGACAATGTTGATGCAGCAAGACTGTTCATCGAATACATCTCCGAGTCTCCCCAGTACCTGGCAGACAGCGGATATATCGCTATGAAGGAAGGCGTTACACCCGTTGTTCCCGACCTTTACAAGCTCATAGACGATGCAGTTGCAGCAGGTACCTGCAAGGTGCTCTATTCCTACGCTACAGATCAGAACTCCATCAACAACGAGAATGTTCTTTCCGAGGCTAACCTCCTTGCAGATGTTAAGTATGCAGGCAACCTCTTTGACTCCCTCGATGTTACCAAGGATCCCGACTGGTCAGCTTATGATGCACAGGTAGAAAAGCAGAACAAGGCTTACGTTGAAGCAAGAGAGGATCTCGGCGTTTCATGGCAGTAATGAACAGCACCATTGATAACAGCATGATATGATGTCCATCCCGGGGCAGGAGGGGATCTGAACGCTCCTCTCCTCCTGCCCCATATCTACGGAGATTGATCTATATGGCTTCAACTCGTAATTTATGGGAATCGGACAAGAAAAGAAAAAAGATACAGGCCGACAGGCTCATCTTCATTATCCTGTTTCTTGCTGTTCCCCTTATCCACCTTCTGATATTCTCTTATGTGCCTATCATAGGCAATTTCATCGTGAGCTTCACCAACTGGAAGGGCTTCGGTGATTTCGACTGGGTAGGGATACGAAACTATAAGAAGCTGTTCAGCAATACGGAGTATATCTCCATGTTCAAGAACTGCCTCTGGTACCTGCTCGCAGCTATCCCGCAGCTGGTGTTCGCATTTTTCCTTGCTGTCATCATCAACGGAAAATTCCGCGGACTGAATGTTTTCAAAGGGATACTGATACTCCCCTATCTGCTCAATGGCGTTATCGTTTCAACGATATTCATAATATTCTTCCAGAACAACGGCTCACTCAATGCGATACTCGGTGCATTCGGTCTCGACGCGCTGCAGCACAAATGGCTGCAGGATCTGAAAATAGTCAATCCCGCTATCGCATCCATCAGTATATGGCGCTACTACGGCATGAACTTCATCATGTTCTTCGGTGCGCTCCAGACCATCCCCACAGAGCTCTATGAGGCTGCGGTCATCGACGGCTGCACAAAGATGCAGGAGATACGCTATATCTCCATACCCTTCATCCGCAAGGTGCTGCTGATAAACATAATCCTCAGCATCTCGGGTTCCATACAGGTATTCGAGATACCCTACATCATGCTCAACGGCTCCAACGGCACTCTCACCCCCGTTATACAGATACAGCAGAGCATGTATGACAACAGAGTGGGATTTGCTGCGGCTCTGTCGGTGCTGGTATTCGTCATCGTTCTGATCGTTATCGGTCTGCAGAAGCTGCTGACCCGTGATGACTGATAAGGAGGAGCTATGATACACGAATCAAAATTATACAAGGTCGTGCGTTATGTGTTCCTCGTTCTGGCGAGCATATTCGTACTGGTACCTCTCATCCCGCTGATCTTCATGGCCTTCAAGACAGGCGCGGAATACTCATCCTCATCTGTTCTTGATCCCCCTGTAAACTGGTTCAACTTCTATAATTTCAAATATGCCCTGAAAGTGGGCAAGCTGTTACAGGCTTTCCTCACCACAGGCATAATACTGGTCATCTCCCTGGGGATACAGATACTTTTCACCTGCATGGTGTCCTATGTGCTCCACCGCTTTGACTTTGCGGGCAAAAAGGTAGTGCAGACGGCATTCACGCTGACAATGTTCATCCCCATAGTTGCCACCCAGACCCTGGTTTTCCGCATGATGCACGCTGTACATCTTGTAAACACCATGTGGAGCGTAATAATCCTCTATTCGGGCGTAGGAATCGTCGGCATATACATTATGCTCAATCTCCTGGACAATGTCACAAAGGAGATAGATGAAGCGGCATGGATAGACGGGGCATCCTATCACTACACCTTCTGGAAGATAGTGTTCCCCCTCATGCGTCCTGCATGCACCACACTGCTCATCATACAGGGCATAGCACTGTACAACGATTTCTATATACCCAACCTCTATCTCAACAGCAATGTGCAGACATTCACAGTGGCACTGTACAAGTTCTACGGTTCAATGTCCACTCCCTTTGAGATAGTATCCGCTGCCATCCTGATAGGAATGATACCGATCCTGATAATATTCATCAGTCTACAGAAATATATATACAATGGTATCGCGGCCGGCGCAGTTAAGATGTAAGAAAGATCTATACTTTTACCTCCTTTCATAACCCCTCCATACGGCTGTCCAAAGATCATTCTCTGGACAGCTTTATGGCATAAGGACGACCCCTCCCTGCAAGGTGATATAATGAAAAAGAACGGCAAGCTCATATTCTACAACATCATAAGCTACGTCCATGTGACCTTCTGGCTGAGCCTCATCTCATTCCTGACGATATATCTCACTCTCGGGATACTCCTTATCCCCGCGCTGTGCTCGGTGTTCCTCATCGGCAAGGATATCATATACGGGGAATATGACACGACAGACAGCGTTTTGAAGCGCTTTTTCCGAGGCTTGAAGGAAAATATCGGCATGATGAAGTTCTTCCCCCTGCAGCTCATCTTTTTGCTTGAAGGGGCAGGCATCTATGCGGCCAATGCATCGGGGCTCAGACCCATAGTCTTTGTCTGCACAGCCCTGATGAGCCTTATCCTCACCTATATCATCTTCCTCTGCCTGTACAGGGTGCATTTCGACAGCAAGTGCGACCCTGTGACCGTGTGTGTTGTGATGCTCTACTCTCTGCCCTACATGCTGACTATATGGCTCGTCATGACTCTTGTCTGTCTGTTCACGGGCACAGTTACAGTTATAGCATCCCTTCTGATCGGAGCACTGGTCCTCGTGGTGATACAGGGGACGGCACTTATCGGGATGCTCAGATTCAAGGAAAAGAC
>JAFPYQ010000282.1 GCA_017394475.1 Oscillospiraceae bacterium
ATGTATTGATAACATAGTGCCGTATAAAGCTGAAATCAAGCCACAGCACCCTCGACCGAGTGCTGTGGCTTTTCTGGTACTGAGGAGAATACTATGACAAGGCTGTTTTTCGTCCGCCATGCCGAACCAGACCTGAGCATACATGATGATATGCTGCGTGGACTGTCCCCAAAAGGCACAGAGGACAGAAAGCGAGTTACGGACTTTCTTGCGGATAAGGACATATCCGCCGTTCTGTCCAGTCCGTACAAAAGGGCAGTGGATACGGTAAAGCATTTCGCGGATAAATACGGTTATGATATAACTATCATAAATGATTTCCGCGAAAGAGCGGTCGGAGAGTGGATAAAGGATTTTGCCGATTTCACAAAAAAGCAGTGGGACGACTTTTCATACAGGCTGGCAGGCGGTGAATGCCTGAAAGAGGTGCAGGACAGGAATATCCGCGCTGTGAAGCAGGTCATCGAGAAATATCACGGGCAGAATATCACCATAGGCAGCCACGGTACTGCCCTTTCCACAATAATAAACTACTATGACCCATCCTTCGGATATGCTGAGTTTGAACGGATAAAGAACATTATGCCCTTCATAGCCAGGTTTGTTTTTGATGAAAACGGCAGCTTTGTATGTATGAACAGATATGAGGTCTTATAGAAAAACAGCACGCTTCACAGCGTGCTGTCTGCATTTACAGATCAAGATACCATATCAGCATGATCTCATCCCTTATCTCAGGATCGAGATAGTAGGCGTACATATCTATCTTCGAGAGTACCGCTCCCATTCTGCGGTAAAACTTGCAGGCGGTGACATTGTTGTTCTGACATTCTATTATCATCTGCCTGTATCCGTCAGACCTTGCGTTTTCAATTCCCAGCTCCATGAGCCGTTTTCCTATGCCGCGGTGCTTATAGCTGTCATCGACGCGGATATCCCACAATACGCAGGCATCAGTCCTCCCGTACAGCATATTCAGTCCTTCGGTAGTTCCCGCAACGGTCATGGCTCCCACAGGTCTTTCCCCGTCAAATGCCATGTAAAACCGCCAGTTGCTTATATCGAACTGCTTTTCATAGTCCACAGCCCGCTCGTATCTGCTCAGATCCTTTACAGCGGGCTCTGTCGGCTTTTCTTCAAATACTATGCCTCCGAGACCGCCCTCTGCCCTTTCTGCAGTATACACGGAATGGATCTCCACGTTCATCGGCACCTTGTCATAAAGCTCAAAACAGCTTCTGTCCATTTCTCTTATGTCAATACTCATACGGCGTTCTCCTGTCCGGGAAGGGGCTTGGAGTCCCTGATGAATTCGACGAAACGCTCCTTTGAAAGGGGCTTTGAATAGTAGTATCCCTGTATGTAGTCCACATCCAGTTCCCTGAGCATCTTCACCTGTTCGGCAGTCTCAACGCCCTCTACAAGTATCTTTTTGCCCATGCTGGAGATCATGCGGATGCTGTTTTCAAGGATTATCCGTCCCATTTCGCTCTTTTCCGCTCCCCACAGGATACTCTTGTCGATCTTCACCACATCGAAGTCGATGGAAAATATGGAGTTGATATTGGAATAGCCCGTGCCATAGTCATCCATAGAAAAGCAGAAGCCTTTCTCTTTCAGCGCCCTTACCACATTTGCCAGCGTGTCGTAATCATTGGTGGCAACGCTCTCGGTGACCTCAAAATTTATCGCGTGCTTGTCAATGCCGGTTTCATTCACAAGGTCTATGATGTGCTCCACAAAATCGGGCTTCATGCACTGCACCACGGAAAGATTCACGTTTATCGAGTTTATCCCCGCCTTGAAGGGCACACCGCTGCGTATGAAGGTACATACCTCTTTGAGCACAAAGTCATCGATATCATCTATAAGACCCATCTGCTCGGCAACAGGAACGAATTCATCGGGCGGTACTTTGCCTATCTCCTTGTCATACATTCTGAGAAGCGCTTCGGCACCGTGTATGACGTTATGCTTTATATCATAGGTAGGCTGGTAGTGCACTGCAAAGCTGTGATCCCCCAGACCCCTTGATACTGCATTCTCAACGGAGGAGCGGCGCACAAGGTAATCAAGGTCCTTGCCGGAGAGCACTTTTTTCTTGTTTCCCGGAGATACAGGACAGTCGAGCATGTAGAACACATCTGCCGCACTTGACAGCCTGCCGGGGATATCCGCAGCCATGATGACCGCTGAGAGGAATATCTCTGAATCGCCCCATTCCCATACCGATTCAAAACGTTTGGAGATATAGGATGTGATCTCCGCTATCTCCTTTTCCTTATTTCCGAAAAGTGTGATGGCATAGGTGTTGGAATTCACATCATAGATGTGGTAGTAAGGAGCTATGGACAGCAGGAAATCCGAGATGAGGGAGGAAAGGATATCGTCATTTTCCGCACCTGTGAATTTCTCTATCACATCGGAATTGGTAATGCGGATGCCTATGATATGGAGCTGCCTGCGGTTTATGATGTAGCCGTTTATATCCGTCCTCATAGCGGAACGGTTGCAGAATCCGCTGTCGGGATTTATGCGGTCATCCTCGTTCTCTATCTCATACATGAGGCCTGCAAGTCCCACTGCCTCTGCGAAAAGTTCGGTCTGTATCAGCGGGAAGACCAGCTGCAGGATGACCCCTGCGATAACGATCATACAGAAAAAACCGAGCGAGAACTTTCTGCTCACTGAGAGGGTATCCCAGGCAAATACCAGCCTGCTTACAGCAAGCACGAAGAATACCCCTGCGGTTATGTAGAAGACCGATGCGCCCCAGTTGCGGGTATAGTTATTGTGTTCATCAAAGTACCACGAACATCGTGTGACGGGGTTTATCACCACAAACAGCTCGGATATGCCGATGAGGCCTGCATAGACCTTGTTGTTGAGGAACTTCCTTACCCCCGAAGAACCGCTCACCACGCACACATAGCAGAAGAACATGGGGCACAGCAGATTGTGTATCAGGAAATATATATACGGCAGTATCCCCAGCACTACGGCACCTGTAGGGGAAAGAGTCTTTCCCGCGCTCAGCACATGGGATATCATATTGCTTATACAGTTTACGGCAACTATGGTATTGAGCACAAGGAACAGCTTGTTCTGCGGCTTTGCGGTGCGTTTCTGTATGAATGTGCTGATAAAGTTGATAAGGCAGATGACAAGACCTGCCATACAGAATGTAAGGCTTATTGATCTCTGATCGAACATCTGCTCCACCACCTTTACCATATGTCCAAGCGATGCGGACGTGTTTATACTGTCAGTTTCTTATCAGTTCATCGAGCACCTGTCTGATGTCCCCGCTGACAAGAGTAGTCTGCTCCCTTATCTCACCGGGAACATAGGGGAAATCTATATTCACACAGGCATAGCGTGTATTCGGGAATTCATCTGCCATGCGCCAGAAGGGATATTTGATTATCCCCGGGGTGTTCATGCCCACTCCCAGTTCAAGCAGCAGCATCTTTTTCAGGGTATGGGCTGAAACATATTCGTTGTAACGCCTCAGCCCCTCATGCCAGCCCTCATCCTCCACGAATTTATCATCCGAACGAAGGTTCATGCACATCGGCTTTGAGCACACAGGACAACGGGGTATAAGCTCGGAAGGGATGCGCATATCCCTCTGCTCGTTGAACATTTTTCTTATGGTATCCTCGTTGTCATAGGTCTTTTTATGGCAGGGCTCACTGCACTGGAAAAGTCCGTAGTCGCCCTGAGTGTAGAACAGCCTGTTCTTGTCAAAGCCCGCTTTCTGGAAACAATGATCCACATTGGTGGTTATCACGAAGTAATTCTTGTCCCTTACCAGCTCGTAAAGTTTCCTGTAGACTCCGTTGTCGGTATCCATATAGCGGTTTATCCACACATATCTTGACCAGTATGCCCAGTGTTCCTCGGGGCTGTCGAACTCATGGAACCCACCTGTATACATATCGGTAAAGCCGTATTTCTCTATAAAATCGCCGAAATACTTCCTGAATCTCTCGCCGGAGTAATCAAAGCCCGCCGCAGCGGAAAGCCCTGCCCCTGCTCCGATAAGTATGGAATCGGTACTCTCTATCTCCTCACGTAGTTTTTCAATATTATTTATCATCATACACCAACCCGGTCCGTTGCCATCCCCTCTTGTTTTAAGGGATGGCAAATATTATCTTCATATCCGTGCCGCCCGTAAGGTCGTTTATGGCCCTTTCAAACATGGGCAGCACCTCATCCCTGCGGTTGCCGAAAGCACCGCATCCGTAGGCACCCAGTATCAGCAGCGGCGGCGACACCGAGACTGCAAAGGATATCAGCTTGCGTATCCGCCTTTCCATGATCTCATTGGCGCGTTTATGTGATATCATGCTCCCGTAGCGGTTCACAGCCGCGGATGTGATAAAATCAGTCCTGAAAGGCTTTTCGAGCAGCTTGCCGCTGTCATCCCGATGAACGAGGACGTTCTTTGAATAGATGAGGTTATCCGTACAGCCGCCTGCATAGTGAGGAATATTATCCGAATAATATTTTCTCACATCGCGGATGGTATAATAAAGCCCCGTTGCGCGGCATATACTCTCCTCCTGGGCTGTGGCGCCTATCACATACCCGCCGCCTGCGTTCACGGGATTGGCAAAATTAAGGGAAAGGGAAGGAGTATCGCGGTTCTCTATGATGCACCCGATAGTGGTGAGTTTCACAGTCCCCTCTTCAACGCTGTATTTATCCTCCCGCGGGCTGCCCTTTATCTCAAAATCGGGATAATACTCCGAAACAGCACCGTCAAAATCCCCGATAGTGAAAAGGTCGTCATTTGCACGCTTTATTCTGATATTCTCGGTCAGTCCCATATCATCCCGCCTCCCAAAACCATTGTCTGTGG
>JAFPYQ010000028.1 GCA_017394475.1 Oscillospiraceae bacterium
CCGGCGGCGTTGATGACGTGGTGGTGGAGAACTGCCTTTTTGTGGATACGGACAGAGGACTGCGCATAAAAACACGGCGCGGCAGAGGAAAGCTGTCGGTGATAGACGGCGTGGTGTTCAGGAATATAGAGATGAAGGGCGTTAAAACACCGTTTGTGGCGAATGCCTTCTATTTCTGCGATCCCGACGGGCGCACATCTTATGTACAGGACAGGGCTCCTCATCCCGTTGATGATACCACCCCGAAGATAAAACGGCTGGTATTTGAGGATATAACCGCGGTGGACTGTCATTATGCGGCTGCATTCTTTATGGGTCTGCCCGAGAGCCCCATAGAGATCATAGAGATGAAGAATGTGGATATCAGGTTCCATGAGCATCCCGGGAGCGGGTATGCTGCCATGCTCTGCGGGATAGAGCCTATGAGCGGCTATGGCATCTTTGCGGAAAATGTCGAAAAGCTCATACTTGATAATGTGACCATAGACGGGACGGCTGCAGAAAGTCCTATGGGATAACAGTCCCTGCCGATGTGGTTTACCGGAATTTGTGAAGATTTACTAAAAAAGTATTGACATCGGGCTCGATTTAGTGTATAATCATTATTGTTATCATTTGAAAGATCAGTCGGCGATGAGCCGGCTTTATGGAGGTCACTATGGAAAACAATGAGAACAGAGTATTATGCAACTGCATGAACGTTACACTCTATGATGTACAGGATGCTATCCACAATTCACCCACATTTACCGATCTTGAAAAGGAATTTGAGGAAGTCCAGCAGATGACAGGCTGCTCCACAGGATGCGGCGGATGTCATGACAAGATCATGGATGTTATCGCTGACATTATGGCAGGCTGAACGTGAATACCCATCAACAGTATCCTTTGCCCTTCCGGCAGAGGATACCGTTTTTTGCTTTTTTAATCCCGAAAAGGGTATAAATGTGCTGTAAATGCGAAAAACACAAAAAATTCACTTGACAAAGGCTTTGAAATATACTATAATAATATAGCTATGTTCCCCGCCCGCATAAAGGCGGTCAATACAAGATCTAAGGTGAAAGATATGGCATTTGAAAAAACAATGGATAAAATAGTAGCGCTTTGCAAGGGCAGAGGCTTTGTATACCCCGGAAGCGAGATCTACGGCGGTCTTGCCAATACATGGGATTACGGCCCTTTGGGTGTTGAGCTCAAGAACAACATCAAGAACGCCTGGCGCAAGAAATTTATACAGGAAAGCCCATATAATGTGGGACTTGACAGCGCTATACTCATGAATCCGCAGACATGGGTGGCATCAGGCCATCTTGGCGGATTTTCAGACCCGCTCATGGACTGCCGCGAGTGCAAGACCCGTCACAGGGCAGATCAGCTCATAGAGGATCAGGCAGGCGAGAACACAGCAGGCTGGACCAACGATCAGCTCAACGAGTTCATCGCATCCCATGATATAAAGTGCCCGAACTGCGGCAAGAAGAATTTTACTCCCATCCGCCAGTTCAACCTCATGTTCAAGACCTTCCAGGGCGTAACAGAGGAAAGCAAGAATGAGATATATCTCCGTCCGGAGACTGCACAGGGCATATTCGTAAACTTCCTCAACATCCAGCGCACAACGAGGAAAAAGGTGCCCTTCGGTGTTGCTCAGGTGGGTAAATCCTTCAGAAATGAGATCACTCCCGGCAACTTTATATTCAGAGTAAGAGAATTCGAGCAGATGGAGCTTGAATTTTTCTGCAAGCCCGGTACAGACCTTGAATGGTTCACATACTGGAGACGCTACTGCAAGGACTTCCTCACAGGGCTCGGTCTCAAGGAAGAACACCTGAGGCTCAGGGACCATTCTCCCGAGGAGCTGTGCTTCTATTCAAAGGCTACCACAGACTTTGAGTATCTCTTCCCCTTCGGCTGGGGTGAGCTGTGGGGCATAGCTGACAGAACGGATTACGATCTGTCACAGCACATGAAGACCAGCGGCAAATCCCTCGAATACTTCGATCCCGAGACCAACGAGAAATACATCCCCTATGTAATTGAGCCTTCTCTGGGCGTTGAACGCCTCTTCCTTGCCATCATGTGCAATGCCTATGATGAGGAGGAGATCGGTGAGGGGGATAAGAAGGATGTGAGAACAGTCCTTCACCTGCATCCTTACCTTGCTCCTGTAAAGGTGGCTGTGCTCCCGCTCACAAAGAAGCTCAAGGAACAGTCCGTGGAGCTGTACCAGACCCTTTCAAAGAGATTCGTTTGCGATTACGACGAGGCTGGCCAGATAGGCAAACGTTACCGCAGGCAGGATGAGATCGGTACTCCTCTGTGTATCACCTATGATTTTGATACTCTTGAGGACAATGCCGTTACAGTTCGCGACAGGGATACTATGGAACAGAAACGCGTAAAGATAGACGATCTTGTTGCATATATCGAGAAGAAGATAGAATTCTGATCATTTCAGAGGGAGGGCATTATGAGCAAGATAAATGATTTTCTGGATGAAGCAGAGATATTCTTCCTTGCCACCGTGAACGGCGATAAGCCTGCGCTCCGTCCCCTTGGTCTCCACATGGAGGCAGACGGAAAGGTGCTTTTCGGCATCGGTGATTTCAAGGATGTTTATAAGCAGCTCACAGTTAATCCCAATGTGGAGATAGTAGCCGCAAAACAAGACGGCCACTGGCTCAGATATTCGGGAAAGGCTGTTTTCGAGACAGACGGAAAGTACGCTGCTGCTGCTCTGGAGAGTGCTCCTCACCTTAAAAGCATATACAACGAAGAGACCGGGCATAAGATGATGATGTTCCACATCGAGGATGCCAGAGCTGTGGATATTGCCGTTATGGGCACAGGTACAGACTTGCTTTCCTGATGGAAATAATCTACAATATACAATTTTTCGCCTATTTGATGGCGATTATCCGTAAAAAATGACGATTTAATTAAAAATTATCATTTTTATCTTGAATTATTCGGTGTTTTGGTGTATTATAGTTAATAGCCAAAGGGACTGCGGTGGAAAACATGGGCTTTGATTTTGATTTCAAAGAGAGATACGGCATTGACGATCTTCTTGAGATAATGAGGATCCTTCGCTCGGAAAACGGCTGTCCCTGGGATAAGGTACAGACACATAAGTCCATCAGGATGGATTTCATCGAGGAGACCTATGAAGCCTGTGATGCCATAGACAAGAATGATCCCGATCTTCTCCGCGAGGAGCTGGGGGATGTTCTGCTGCAGGTGGTGTTCCACTCGGTAATAGAAGAGGAACAGGGCAGGTCGCATTTCGATGATATCGTGAATGAGCTCTCACACAAGCTCATCAACCGTCACCCGCATGTGTTCGGTGATGTTAAGGCTGATACAGTGGGAGAAGCATTATCCACCTGGAACGATGTGAAGCAGGAAGACCACGGTCAGAAAACATATACCGATACGCTCAAAGGTGTCTCCGCAGCGTTTCCGGCTCTGATGCGTGCCCAGAAGATAGGCAAGAGGGCAAAGCGCGCAGGGATGGATTTTCCGGATGCCGGAGCTGCCATGGAGTCTCTCGAATCAGAGATCGCCGAGGTAAAGGCGGCTGCTCCCGATAATGAGGCAGAGGAACTGGGAGATATGCTCTTTGCGGCGGTGAATGTTTGCAGGATGAAGGGCTATGATGCCGAACTGCTCCTGACACGCGCCACCGAAAAATTTATCGACAGATTTGAAAAGACAGAAGATTTGATAAGATGTGAGGGGAAAGATATGAAAGCCCTTGACATAGATACGCTGGACAGCTATTGGCGCAGCGTAAAAAATGAAGAAAAGCAATAGCATGGAGGTATTCATAATGACAAAGTCAGATCTCATTTCAGCAGTTGCAGAGAAGGTTGACGGTCTTACCAAGAAGCAGGCTGAGGCTGCAGTAAACGCTACTATCGCATCTATCACTGATGCACTCAAGAGCGGTGACAAGGTTCAGCTCGTAGGCTTCGGTACTTTTGAGGTAAGAGAGCACGCTCAGAAGAACGGCGTTAACCCTCAGACCAAGAAGAAGATCGTTATCCCTGCAAGAAAGGCTCCCGCTTTCAAGCCCGGCAAGGCTCTTAAGGATCTTGTTGACGCTAAGTAAGTCAAAGTCATTATCAAAACGCTGCCGTGAAAACGGCAGCGTTTTTCTTTTATGTGAAAATAAACTGTCCCCGTCATCAGACGGGGATCTTTTTGATAAAATCTTTTATATAATCTTGTATTTTCTGTTAAAATGTGCTATACTGTTATAGAAAATGTTCTTCGGAGGTACGGATTATGGCGGAACAACAGACAACTATGGCAGTAAATTGCCTTTCCTGCGGCGCAGAGCTTGAATATGACCCTACCAAGGGGCTCCTTCATTGTGAATTTTGTGACAGTGAATTTACTGCAGAGGAGATTGACAACTACTATAAGCAAAAAGAGGAAAAGGCAGCGGAGGACAGTCCCGACAGCGGTCTGCAAAGCTCCGAGGAAAACGGTGAATGGGGCGCGGATGCTGCTGATATGCGTGCCTATTCCTGCTCTGCCTGCGGCGCTGAGCTCATCGCTGAGGAAAACACCGCCGCTATGATATGCCCCTACTGCGGCAACAGCACCATAGTCCCTGCGCAGTTTTCCGGGGCAGTACGCCCGCAGTATGTGATACCCTTTGCCTTTACAAAAGCACAGGCAGAGAGCAGCTACAAGAACTATTACAAAAGCAAGAAGCTGCTGCCGAAATCATTTGAATCCTCCAACCACATCGAGGACATTCAGGGCGTGTATGTACCTTTCTGGCTATTTGACGGTGTTTCTGAGATAGATTCGCAGTACAAGGCATACGATAGGAAGGAAACTCAGAATGAGATCATAAAGACCCACTATGATGTCCACAGGCATGGTACCGTTGAATTTGAGAGAGTGCCTGCCGATGCATCTGTGCGTATGCCCGATGACCTTATGGACAGCATAGAGCCTTACAGATTTGACGGCCTGAAAGAGTTTTCCATGGCATATATGCCG
>JAFPYQ010000283.1 GCA_017394475.1 Oscillospiraceae bacterium
AGGATATCGGGATCGGGGAAGTATTTGTAGTCGTGAGCATCCTCTTTGGTACGCATGGACTTGGTCTCGCCCTTGTTGGCATCAAAGCGGCGTGTCTCCTGGACTACCTCTCCGCCGCGGTCGAGTATCTGTGCCTGACGCTTTATCTCATACTCGATGGTGCGGTAGATGGATTTGAGGGAGTTTACGTTCTTGATCTCGGCTCTGGTGCCGAATACATCGGAGCCCTTCTTCATCAGGGAAACGTTTACGTCCGCACGGATAGAGCCTTCCTCCATCTTACAGTCGGAAACGCCTGCATACTGGAGCAGCAGAGCGATGGTCTCAACGAGGGTCCTTGCCTCCTCGGGGGAACGCATATCGGGCTCGGTGACTATCTCCACCAGGGGAACGCCGCAGCGGTTGTAGTCGCACAGGGAAACGCCGTTGAGATCGTCATGCACCAGCTTGCCCGCATCCTCTTCGAGATGGATGTGGTTTATGCGGATGGTCTTCTGCTTTCTTTCGCCGTTCTCCTCATATTCGATGGGCACTTCACCTGCAAGGCAGATAGGGAGGTTCAGCTCGGATATCTGGTATGCCTTGGGAAGGTCGGGGTAGAAATAGTTCTTTCTGTCCCATACGGAAAATTTATTGATCTCGCAGTTGAGCGCATAGCCTGCCTTTATGGCATATTCAACGGCACGCTGGTTGATAAGGGGGAGTGTGCCGGGCATGCCGGAGCAGACAGGGCAGCAGCGTGTGTTGCGCTCGCCGCCGAACTCTGCCGAGCAGGTGCAGAACACCTTTGATTCGGTCAGAAGCTCTGAATGTATCTCAAGCCCTATGACAGGGGTGTAATCGGAAATTGACATTGTATCTCTCCTTGTCTATGATATTACGGCTCACAGCTTTGCGGGAACCCTTGTGAATGTCTTTTCAAAGGCATCCGCTGCACCTATTACGGTAGCCTCGTCCCACATCCTGCCGACCACCGACATACCTATGGGCATACCGTCCTTGTTGTAGCCGCAGGTGGTGGAGATAGCGGGGAGGGATGCGATGTTCACGGTAACTGTACAGAAGTCCGCCTGATACATCTTCTTGGGGTCATGGTAGTTCTCATTTGTGCCGTAAGCCACCGTGGGAGCGGTAGGAGTTACGATGATGTCGCACTGATCGAATATACCGGCATATTCTTCCCTGATCTTCTGCTTGAGACCCATAGCCTTGCCGTAGTATGCATCATAGTAGCCGGAGGAAAGAGCATAGTTGCCTAGCAGTATGCGCCTTTTTACCTCATCGCCGAAGCCTTCGGAGCGGGATGCGATGATAAGGTCGTTGTAGCTTCCGCCCACATCAGCTCTGTGGCCGTACTTTATGCCGTCGTATCTTGAAAGGTTGGAGGATGCCTCTGCGGAGGAGATGAGGTAGTATGCGGCGATGGCATATTTGAGGGAGGGCATGGAGCACTCCACTATCTCTGCGCCCATAGCCTTGTAGCTGTCTATTGCGGCAAGAACGCTCTTTCTTACCTCTTCATCCACGCTGTCAGCGAAGAATTCGGATACCATACCGATCCTGACGCCCTTCATATCCATGCCTATCTTTGATGTGAAGTCGGGCTTTTCCGTGATCTTTGGCATAGAGCCGTCATGGAGATCCCAGCCTGCAATGGCATTGAGTATGGTGCCGCAGTCCTCTGCGCTCCTTGCCACAGGGCCTATCTGATCCAGGGATGATGCGAATGCTATGAGGCCGAAACGGGATACACGGCCGTAAGTGGGCTTAAGACCCGTAACACCGCAGAAGGATGCGGGCTGGCGGATGGATCCGCCTGTATCCGAACCCAGTGCTGCAGCGCAGAGATCAGCGGAAACAGCAGCAGCCGAACCGCCGGATGATCCTCCGGGAACGCAGTTCAGATCGTAGGGGTTCTTTGTCTTTTTGAAAGCGGAGGTCTGAGTGGAGCCGCCCATGGCAAATTCATCCATGGAGAGCTTTCCGAGCACCACGGTGCCTTCGGATTCGAGCCTGTCCATAACGGTGGCATTGTAGGGGGGCACGAAGTTTTCGAGCATCCTTGATGCGGCGGTGGTCTTCACATCCACAGTGCAGATGTTGTCCTTTATAGCCATGGGGATGCCGCAGAGTGCGGGTGCATTGCCCTCATCTATGCGCTTCTGTGCGGCAGCAGCCTGTTCGAGCGCCTTTTCGGGAGTGACGGTGATGTAGCTCTCTACCTTGCCGTCCACTTTGTCTATCCTGTCCAGATATTCCTTGGTGAGCTCAGCAGCAGATATCTCCTTGCTGTCGAGCTTTTTTCTAAGTTCACTTATTGTAAGCTCTATCATAAAATACCTCTTTTATTGCAGTGTCATTCAACGACTTTCGGCACAACGAAGCAGTTTTCCTGGGAAACTGCATTCTGAAGCAGCTTTGCGGTGTCGAGTGAGGGCTTTGCCTCATCTGCGCGCAGGTCTTCGAGATAAACGTTGTGATTGTCCTTGTAAGGATCATAGGTGATGTCGATATCCTTTATCGTATCCATGATCTCTATTATACTGGTCATATCCTCCACTGCGCGTTCGAGCTCTTCATCGGTGAATTCGAGCTTAGCGAGCTTTGAGAGGTAGCGTACCATTTCAAGTTCCATAATTACACTCCCTGTTTTATTTTTCTGATCCGCCGTATCATCAACAGACCACATTCCATTCTATTATAGCATATCCGGCAGATTTTTGCAAGTCAAACATTGAAATCTGTCAAAATAAAATGTAGTATTATCGTATGGGAAAAACGTAAAATTGTATATTATGCACATATTTGAGGCGGATGTCAAAAAATCGTCGGGTGCCATGCGCCCCACAAAAAAGTGTCTGACGGTCACAGACAGCAGCATGATTGTATCAATGGCTGCAGGTTGACGTTAAAATCCCTTGATAAAAGGCTTCTGAGAAAAAATATTAAATTTTTCAAAATCACTTTACAAACACTATATCTTGTGGTAAAATAGATAATACACCACAAGATGTAGTATCCGGCATCCTGTCGATGCCGTTTAACTTTTGCTTTCCGGTGCAAAGGAAAGCCTGTCGGGGGAATATCCTTAAAGGAGGAAAAATGAAATGAATGTGAACGTAACAGGCGGACAGCTCTCTCAGAAAGAGATCGATATGTACATTGAAAGGGCCAATGAGCTGCATCCCGGTACCACTTCCATTGATATAAGCGTTGACGGTGATTATGTGGACATCGACTATCATGTGATGCCCTTTGACCGTATAAGAAGGATAACAGGTTACCTCGTGGGAACTCTTGACCGCTTCAACGATGCTAAGCGCGCTGAGGTAGGGGACAGAGTAAAGCACGGCATAAGTGCCTGACCTGACGGGGGGATATCATGCCCTACGTGCATTTGAAAAACGTCTGCAAGCGCTATCGGATGGGCGAGGTCACCATCACCGCCTCGGACAATATCTCCTTTGACATTGAAAAGGGAGAGTTCGTAGTGATAACAGGCGAATCGGGAGCGGGTAAGACTACCGTGCTCAATCTCCTGGGCGGCATGGACAGAGCCGACGGGGGAAAGATAATAGTGGACGGGCGTGATATTGTTTCGCTGTCTTCAAAAGCCCTTACTGCTTACCGCAGAACGGATATAGGTTTTGTGTTCCAGTTTTACAATCTGGTACAGAACCTTACAGCACTTGAAAATGTTGAGCTGGCAGCGCAGATCTGCAAAAACAGCCTTGATGCAAGGGAAGTCCTTGAAAGGGTGGGACTTTCGGAGAGGATGGATCTTTTTCCTTCACAGCTCTCGGGGGGCGAACAGCAGAGAGTTTCCATTGCAAGGGCCATAGCCAAATCGCCCAAGCTGCTGCTGTGTGATGAGCCCACAGGCGCCCTTGATTACAACACGGGCAGGACCATACTGAGGCTTTTGCAGGACTGTTCCAGAAAACGGGGCATGACGGTGGTGGTCATCACTCACAATCAGGCCATAACCCCGATGGCAGACCGCATGATACGGATAAAGAACAGCCGCGTTTCCAAGATAGCGCTCAATCCCAATCCCCGTTCGGTGGAGGATATCGAGTGGTAAGCGACAGGTAAAGGATGTAAAGGCGTTCCTGCCTGAGGGCAGGGGCGCTTTGTTGTAACAGCCGCACGGTACGATCTGCTGCGGTCATTGTGATAGAATTACGGTTATGATAGTTTTAGGTATTGATACTTGTTCGGATACCGCATCTGCCGCTCTTTGCTCGGAAGAGAAGGTGATAGCGGAATTCTCCTTTTCCACGAAGAACACCCATTCACAGGTGATACTCCCCCTTGTCCGGGATATGCTCCACAGGACGGGGCTCACCTTTGAGGATGTGGACGGCTTTGCCGCGATAACAGGGCCCGGCTCCTATACGGGGCTGCGCATAGGTATATCTTCCGTAAAGGGGATATGCTTTGCTCTCGGGAAGAAATGCTGCGGTGTCAGCGCACTGGAGGCTCTTGCTTACAATATACAGGGGGACGGAGTGATCTGCGCCCTTATGCACGCGCGGGCCGATCTGATGTATGCTGCATTTTTCAGGGGATGTGAGCGTCTAACGGAGGACAGGATAGTGAGCGCAGAGGAGCTGTCCCGTCAGATAGCAGGCTTCGGCGAAAAGGTGATATGTGTGGGGGACTGCGGAAAGATGACCCTGCCCGGAAATGCAGTGGCAGCATCTCCTGTCCATTCCCGTCGTTCTGCGGCGTCCATGTGCTTTGCGGCTATGGCCCGCGGCTTTGACACGCCCGATAAGCTGATGCCCGATTATCTGCAGGTCACAAAGGCAGAAAAGGATCTTGCGGAAAAGTGAGACGCTATGACAGAACGCACAGAGTTTGCTCTGATGCGTTCTTTTTTTTCTTCCCCTGACCCGATACCGATAGTCACAGATATGAAAAATAACGCACGCTGTTCAAAGCGTGCGTTATTGGCGCAGAAGGAGGGATTTGAACCCTCGCGCCGGTTTCCCGACCTACTCCCTTAGCAGGGGAGCCTCGTCACCACTTGAGTACTTCTGCACAATGTGCTCTATGCAGACAGGTGAGTTCTGCATATACTTATGGCGGAGAGGGTGGGATTCGAACCCACGGTCCCTCGCGGGATCACTGGTTTTCA
>JAFPYQ010000284.1 GCA_017394475.1 Oscillospiraceae bacterium
CTGATATTCACACTGTCGCTGCTTTCATCCTGCGGGCAGAAAAGCAGCGGGGATGATGTCCCCAATGATGCACCGGCATCGGATACTTCAGTATCGGAAACATCGGCATCGGATACAGATGCTTCCGCAGAAGGAACACAGGAAAGCGCAGAGAACGGGGAAGATGCGGCAAATGGCGGGATCAATGCCATATTCGGCGATGTAAGGACGGAGTTCAATACATCACTTGATCTTTCGGATTTCCCGCTCACATCCTCCGATGTTCCCGAGGGATATTCCTTCCTTATCGAGGCGGAGAGCGGCACATTTTCGGGCTCGGTGAAGTCCCAGGAGAGGCCGGGTGCTTCCGGAGATGCCTTTGTAACAGGCATCAACAATGCGGAGAAGGATCGCCTTGATCTGAGCTTTACCGCGGAATATACAGGCTTTTACGATCTTGATTTTCAGACCAGCGGCAGCAGTGATGACAGGGTCAATGACGTGCTGGTGGATGACATGAAGGTCGGTGATATGCTGAACACCACTGTCGGACAGGCATTCGGCAGCAGCAAGGTATACAACATATATATGGAGGCAGGGGAGCACACCATATCTGTTGTTCCCAGCTGGGGATATATCGACATAGATTGTCTTTATGTCACAGCCCCCCAACTTCCCCTTGATGAAAGTGTCTATGCTGTGAAGCGGGAGCTTTCTAACCCGAATGCGGATGACAGGACAAAGCGCCTTTACAAGTTCCTCTGCGATATCTACGGCAAATACTCCCTTGCGGGGCAGTATGCCGACAAGGGCAGGGAATCGGGCGAATTTAACAAGATAACTGCGAAGACGGGCAAGTCCTTTGCGGTGCTGGGGCTCGATGTATCGAATTATTCCCTGGGGAGCATCGAACACGGGGCAGACAGCCGGACTGTGGAATATGCATACGATTTCTACACCAACGGCGGCGGTATAGTACAGCTGTGCTGGCACTGGACATCTCCCGGGAAATATGCGAAAAACGATGAGGGGAACCCCTGGTACAGATCATTCTACAAGGAAGCCTCCAACATCGAACTGGACAAGATAATGAACGGCGAGGACGAAGAGGGCTACAAGCTGCTCATGGACGATATAGACCATATGTCCGGGGAGCTGGCAAGACTGCGCGATGCAGGCGTTCCCGTGCTGTGGAGACCGCTCCACGAGGCATCGGGCGGATGGTTCTGGTGGGGCAACTGCTCTGCGGAGAGCTATAAAAAGCTTTGGAACGTCATGTATGACAAGATGACCAATGAGCATGGACTGACAAATCTTATATGGGTATGGAACGGACAGTCTCCCGAATGGTACCCCGGCGACGAGACGGTGGATATACACGGCTGGGATATCTATGCAGGAAAGAGAGTGGATTCCTCCCAGAGCGGCAGATTCACCGATATGGCATACAATTTCGGTGAAAAGAAACTGATAGCTCTCACCGAGAACGGCTGTGTGATGGATCCCGACAAGGTCATGAGGGACAATGCCCGCTGGCTTTTCTGGGGCACATGGTCAGATCCCTTCACCATGAAGATGGGCGTGGTCATAAACGATGAATACACCGACACGGAACTGCTGATAAAAGCATACAATCATGAAAGAGTGCTCACTCTCGATGAACTGCCTGATCTGAAGAATTATGAGTAGATCACGCTTATAAACAAATATTAAACGAATAGCAGGGAGGCTGATATTATGAAAAACAAAATAAAAGGATTTACACTTATAGAGATAATAGTTGCCATCGCTGTTATCGGAGTGCTGTCTGCGATACTTGTACCGTCTATAATAGGACATGTGGGAAAATCAAAATTAGCATCTGCAAATGCCAATGCAAAGCTCGCCTATGAGACTGCGGCAGCATACTGTGTAGATACAAGAACAGCAGGATATCCTGCATTTGATGACGTTAACTGTGTAAGTCTCAAATGGGACTCTGATACCCGTCCTACTTATCTGCTCAACGGAGAGGATATGAGAAATGCACTCAAGGCAAATATGGGGGAAAACTCTGCTTCTGCAGGATATGTATCTATAATCCTCAATCTTAATTCCTCTCCTGCTGAAAGCTTCTGGGCAAAAACTCCTGATGATCAGTATGTGGGACATTATCCTGACCAGGCAGAGGAAAAGGGTGAATATAGTATCGTGCTTGACCAGAATCAAAGCGGGGATCAGAGCAACGGGTGATACAAACAAAAAACGGAGCCGAAAGGCTCCGTTTTGAAATTATGCTCTTCTCTTTGCAAAGCAGTCGCTGCAGTAGATGGGCTGTCCCTCGGTGGGATTGAAAGGCACCTTAGCCTCTCCGCCGCATTCTGCACATACGCCTATGAAGAACTCTCTTGCAGCTCTCTTTCTTGTCTTGTTTGCTGCGCGGCACTCAGGGCATCTCTTGGGTTCATTCTCGAAACCCTTCTGTGCATAGAATTCCTGCTCGCCGGCGGTGAATACAAATTCATTTCCGCAATCAACGCATACTAAGGTCTTGTCCTCGTACATAATATAACCTCTCTTTTGCGGCATAAAGACGGATTCACACCGACACCTTTGTCAAAAACAACGCTCTGCTCTGGAATTAAGCTACTTAGCCGACTTGAATGTTAACTTAAGTGCAAACCGCACTCACATCTATAATTTTAATAAAAAACAGCGGTTTTGTCAAGCTTTTTTACAAAAAATCCCGATGTCCAATAATAATTTGTTCAAAAAGACATTCAAGAGAGGTCATATTTGTGCAATATCACCGATTGTTCTCAGTGATGATAGGAGCGGGCTTTGTAAAATTTTTATGAAATCGTTTTCAGAGGGCTTGATTTCGCTTTACGTTGTGATATAATGTGTTTAAATGATCCGCGTGAACGCCCGCGAATGGGAAATTTCTGCGGGCATGACAAAAGGAGGAACAGACGAATGAAGAGAAGGATATGTGCATTATTCACCGTGCTGTGTATGATGGTGCTGTGCGTGCCTGCTGCATTTGTGACGGATGCAGAAGCCGCGAAAGCTGTGAGCATCGCATTTGAGAGCAAGGGATACACAGTCGAGCCGGGAAGTACGGCC
>JAFPYQ010000285.1 GCA_017394475.1 Oscillospiraceae bacterium
TGCGGCAAGGATGCCCGGAGAGAGACCGATACCATGCCCCAGTGGGCAGGTTCATCATGGTACTTCCTGCGCTATACCGATCCTCACAATCACGATGCCCTTGCAAGTGAGGAAGCCATGAAATACTGGCTGCCTGTTGACTGGTACAACGGCGGTGCAGAGCATGTCACCCGCCATATGATCTATTCCCGCTTCTGGCACAGGTTCCTGTATGATATTGGCGTCGTACCTACCAAGGAGCCTTATGCAAAGCGCACCGCACAGGGCCTTATACTGGGGCCTGACGGCGATAAGATGAGTAAATCCAAGGGCAATGTGGTCGATCCCAACGATGTGGTGGATGTATACGGTGCAGATGTTCTGAGAGTATATGTTCTCTTTATGGGCGACTATGCACAGGCCGCTCCCTGGAGCGAGACCAGTGTGAAGGGCTGCAAGCGTTTCCTTGAAAGAGTATGGGCACTCTCCGAAAAGCTCATTGACGGCGATGAATACCGCCCGGAGATGGTCAGCGTGATGCACAAGACCGTCAAGAAGGTATCCGAGGATATCGAGAGCATGGCTTTCAACACTGCTATCGCTGCTATGATGACACTTGTGAACACATTCAGCGAAAAGGGCGTCAACCGTGCGGAATACAAGACCTTCCTCAAGATACTCAATCCCTTTGCGCCCCATATCACCGAGGAGCTGTTCAGCACGCTCTACGGCAGTGTGCTCTCCGAAGGCAGCTGGGCTGAATATGATCCTGCACTGTGCATAGACAGCACCATAGAGATAGCTGTTCAGATAAACGGCAAGGTAAGAGGACGCATAACCATCCCTGCGGATGCCGATGAGGAGACCGCTCTCGGAGCTGCTTTTGCTGATGCCGATGTTATCAGGGCAACAGAAGGAAAGACCATCGTCAAGAAGATATATGTCAAGGGACGTATAGTAAATATCGTCGTAAAGTAACGGTTTTTATGTGACATTATGATACCCGCTCCCGGCGGGTATCATAAAAAGGATGTCATTTTTGACAGCAGGTTAGATATATGATAAGATCCGATCTTTGGAACGAGATATTCGGCACTGCATGGCAGAAACTGACCGAGATCTCGCCGGAAATAGGCACATACATCGTACATCACGATGAAAAAAGCATCGAGGCAGATGATAATGCCCTCAAACTGCTGGGACTTGGCGAGATACTGAGCTTTGAACAGATGAACAAGCTGTTCGGCGAGGTAGCAGTCCAGAGTTCCCTGGGCTCCCCGCTGAAACTCATCGAGTTCTCACCGAGGGAAAACAAGGATGTGGGCATACTCAAACTCACCTATCGTGCAGGTGACAACATCGGCAGTGAGAACCTGTGCACAGAGGATAAGATAATAAGCTACCTGAGCGCATCCTCCTCCTGCTTCCTGGCTCTCCTGCAGTTTGAGACAGATGCGGCTGAGATACTGGAGTTCCATATATTCACAGCTATCTCCTCTATCGTAAAGGAGATACCCACTGCGCTCATCTGCCGCAGGGCAGACAGGCGCTACTGGCTGTGCGTTCCCGATATATCCGGGGATCCTGTGTCTGTGCTCTCCTATCTCCAGAGCAATGTATCAAAGGCGGTAGAGGATCTTGAAAACAGCAATATCCGTTTCACCTTCACCGCAGGCTGTTCAAAGAAGGATGGCTCTCCCGAGCAGCGCATGAACACAGCGGAGGTAACTCTTTACGAGGCGACTCTGCGCGGAAAGGGAACTGTTCTTGACTATTCCGAACAGCAGTACAAGGACAGGAAGAACGACTACGACAAGATAAAGAAGTTCTCCCAGCTGGTGGATGAAAATCTGTTCGTATATCATTTCCAGCCGATAGTCAGCTCCCATACAGGCGAGATCATCGCCTATGAAGCTCTCATGCGTACAGGCAATGATATAGACATGCAGCCCCTGGAGATACTCCAGACTGCTGAACAGTGCAACAGGCTCTATGATATCGAGCGTGCCACTATGCTAAATACCCTTAAAGTCATTGCCAACCACAGGGAAGAATTTTCGGATAAGAAGCTGTTTGTAAACTCCATTTCCGCTCACATGCTCTCCGATGCGGACTGGATCTTCCTGGAGAACACCTTCGGCGATATAATGGACAAAATGGTAATGGAGCTCACAGAGCGCACAGAGGTCTCCAACGAGAATCTCGACATTATCAGGATACGTCTGAAGAACAACAATATAGACCTTGCCATAGATGACTATGGTACGGGTTATTCCAATACATCGAATCTTCTCAGGTACAAGCCGGACTATGTTAAGATAGACCGCTCCCTTATAGAGGAGATACACCTCAAGCCAAAAATACAGCAGCTTGTTGCGGGAATAGTTGAGTTTATCCACTCTAACGGGTTCCTTGCACTTGCAGAGGGCGTTGAGACCTTTGATGAGCTGCGCACCATGATAAGGCTCGGCTGCGACCTGATACAAGGCTTCTATGTGGCAACGCCCAAGCCATTCATCATCAGCCGCATATCCGAAAATGTCCGTGAGGAGATCATTCAGATAAACAGCGAGCTGGGTTCTGAGGTCACACGATATTATCATCCCAAGAACAACGAGATCATAGACATCTATGAGCTTTCTTCGGGAAGGTACTCCTCCATCGTTGTGGATACGGAGCGCGTTATCATCAAGGGCAGCACTGATGCTCCCATAAATATGTCCATAATCGTAAAGGACGGCATCACTACCCACATAACCCTTGTCCATGCGGTCATGGCCAACGAGAACACGAATTCCATCGTTACTCTGGGCGAGCATTCCCATGTTACTCTCGATCTTGTGGGATCGAACCAGTTCATAAAACGAGGGATATATGTTCCGGAAAGCTCATCCCTTAAAATAACGGGAGCGGGCAATCTGGACATACAGGCTTCGAGCACGCTGTGTTTCGGCATCGGTGCTGACAGGGACCAGAGCCACGGAGATATAGATATCTGTCTCTCGGGTAAGCTGGAGATACAGTCCTTCGGCGACAAGTGCGTCGGTATCGGCGGCGGATGGAACAACGGCGGCAAGCGCATCAACATCAATTCCGGTGATATACGCATCAACTGCGAAGGCTCTGAATCCTGTGCCATAGGCACTTTGCAGGGCGGGGCAGATCTGTTCCTTGCGGACTGTGCTGTTTCCATACTCACAAATTCTGCGAATTCTGTGGGCATCGGCTCGCTCAGAGGGGCTATTACCCTTACCATAGCAAATTTCCGCCTGGAGCTCAGCCTTTCCGGAACGAAGCTGTGCGGCATCGGTGTCCTTGAAGGCGGAACAGGTTCTGTTACAGGCGATTCGGGTACTTTCACAGGCTCTTTCCACGGCAGGAACATCTGCTGTATCGGTACCTATGACGGCGACCTTGATATCACTATCTCCCACGCAGATATCAATGTTGAGTGCGGCGGCACTCGTGTGGTAGGCATAGGCGACTATGAGGGCAAGGGTGATACGATCATTTCCAATTCCGGACTTAAGATGCTGCTCCTCACGGCGGACGGAAAGGCTGTTGGCAGCA
>JAFPYQ010000286.1 GCA_017394475.1 Oscillospiraceae bacterium
CTCCGTGCTCCATGAGGATGCCATATTCCCCGTGCGCACAGCGGGCATACCCATAAATATCCGCAACACCAATGCCCCCGAGGATCCGGGCACTATGATCCTTTCGGATACCGCCCAGACCTCTAAGTACACCATAACGGGCATCGCGGGCAAGAAGGGCTTTTCCGTCATCCAGATAGAAAAGGATATGATGAATTCCGAGATAGGCTTCGGGAAGAATATCCTTCGTTCCCTTGAAAAGAACAATGTTGCCTTTGAGCACATGCCTTCGGGAATAGATACCATGAGCGTCATCGTTTCCTCCGAAACACTTATCGGCAAGGAAAAGGCCGTGCTCGATGAGATAAACTTCCGCTGCCACCCCGACAGGATGGAGATCGAGAACAATCTGGCTCTCATCGCAGTCGTAGGGAGGGGCATGAAGAAGACCCGCGGCACCGCAGGCAGGGTATTCTCCGCTCTTGCTCATGCAAGGGTCAATGTAAAGATGATAGATCAGGGCTCCTCCGAGCTCAACATAATCATCGGCGTTGAGGAAGAGGACTTCGAGGCTGCCACAAGGGCGATCTACGATATGTTCGTCCTCACTGCACAGGGGTAATGGGGGTAATGAAAACAGGACGAATCGCAGCGGGCATCATGAGCCTTGTATTTGCATGCGCACTCACGGGATGTATAGGAAATCCCTCCGTCAAAACGCCTGCAGCAACAGAAGCTGTTGTCACAGAAAACAGGGAAGCAGCAGAGGTCACCACTATGGACGAACAGACAAAGCGCCGTGAGCGCAGTGTACAGGTATGCACTTCAAAGGGCATAAAGACCAATGCGGGACTGCCGCTGCTGCCTGCGGAAAGCGAAACTGCCGTAAGGGATATGGATACGGTGTGCCGCAGGGCTGTGGCATCACTCATTGTCATTCAGATAACATTTGAAAGAATAGACAACAATAAAGAGAATATAGACTTTTTTATCGGGGAACTGAAAAGATACGGCGTTGAAAACGACCTGCTCCCCGCAGAACAGCGCGTTGTTGACGGGAGCTGTTCACAGCAGGATCTGATAAATGTCCAGTGGGAATATGAGTGCTACTGGTCGTTGGTGTGGGCACTGGGTCTCATAGATGATATCACGGATGCAAGCGGATGCTGTGACTGCGAAAAGGCGATAAAGCTGGTTTCCGAGTGTGGGAGCCTTGATGAGTTCACAAAAAAGTGCAGTATGCGCTCTACGGCGGAGATACTGGATATGACAGACCTCTACTATTGCTATCACTGGGCAACGGTGGAAAAGCGCATACGTCCGGAAACAGCGGCGGGCGACCTTGATGAAGAAGTGGTGATGGAGCGGCGCAGAGGGCTCGAATGGCTCATTTCCGATGAGGAAGATGACTGGGCCGAGATATCACTGGATACATAAAAGCCGGCGGGAGGCTTTCGGATACCCGCTTGAAGGTGGTCTTGATTATGGATAATATACAGGCATTGTACGATGCCTACGCACGGGAGAACCACATAGATCCCAAATACTATGAGGCGTACAATGTAAAGAGAGGACTGCGCAACCCCGATGGTTCGGGCGTTCTCGCAGGCGTCACAAAGATATGCAATGTCCACGGTTATGTGCTTTCGGAGGGTGAGAAGACCCCCGATGAAGGAAGGCTCATTTTCCGCGGGTATGAGATAAATGACCTTGTGAACAATGTGGTAGCCGAAAACAGGTTCGGCTATGAGGAGATAGCCTATCTCCTGCTCACAGGCGAGCTCCCCACAAGGGAGGAGCTTGAAAGCTTCCGCGATCTGCTCGATGAGAGGCGCGAGCTCCCCCACGGCTTTTTTGAGGATATGATCCTCAAAGCCCCCTCCAAGAATATCATGAACAAGCTGGCGCGTTCCGTGCTGTCCATGTATTCCTATGATGATGATCCCGATACCATAACACCTCAGCACGAGGTGGAGACGGCTATCTCCATAATTGCGAAGATGCCCGTTTTCATGGTAAATGCCTATATGGTGAAGCAGCGCTATTTCGAGAATGAAACGCTGTATATGCACCCGCTGATACCCGGGCTCTCTACCTCGGAGATGATACTTTCCCTCCTCAGACCCGACAGGAAGTACACCGATGAGGAAGCAAAGCTCCTTGATATCATGCTCATGATACACGCAGAGCACGGCGGAGGAAACAACTCCACCTTCACCTGCCGTGTGCTCTCCTCCTCGGGAACAGACCCCTATTCCGCATATTCCGCGGCCATAGGCTCACTGAAAGGCCCCCGTCACGGCGGCGCCAATCATAAGGTGCTGCAGATGCACAGGGAGATCATGGAAAATGTCAAGGACTGGGACAATGACGACGAGGTGGCAGGATATCTCACCAAGATACTCACCAAGCAGGCAGGCGACGGTTCAGGTCTTATTTACGGCATGGGTCATGCTGTGTACACCCTTTCCGACCCCCGTGCGGTGATACTCAAGAAAAACGCAGAGAAAATGGCGATAGGCAGCGAGTACGAGCCGGAATACCGCCTGCTCGAGACCATCGAGCGCCTCACTCCCGAGCTTATGAAGACCGTCAAGGGCTCCGACAAGGAGATGTGCGCGAATGTGGATATGTACTCGGGGCTTGTTTACAAGATGCTGGGCATCCCCGAAGATCTGTTCACTCCCCTCTTTGCAGTTTCGAGAATGGCAGGCTGGTGCGCTCACCGCTTTGAAGAGTGCGTGACAGGCAACAGGATAATCCGCCCTGCATACAAGTCGGTGACAAAAAAACGCAGGTATGTCAGGATAGAAGAAAGATAACAGAGGATAACTATGGCAGATAAGAAGAAAAAGGCTCTCCCCTCCCTCAAGCAGGTGTCGGGAGATGAAAAGAAGATAGCTCTTGAAGCAGCCCTTGCCCATATAGAAAAGGAATACGGAAAGGGCGCCATCATGCGCCTGGGTTCCCGCCCCGACATGAATGTTGAGGTGATACCCACAGGCTCTCTCACCCTTGATATGGCTCTTGGTGTGGGAGGACTTCCCAGAGGCCGCATCATCGAGGTATACGGTTCAGAGAGCTCCGGTAAGACCACCCTTGCCCTCCACTGCATAGCAGAGGCTCAGAAGCTGGGCGGTTATGTGGCATTCATAGATGTTGAGCACGCGCTCGACCCCACCTATGCAGCAGCATTGGGCGTAAACCTGGATGACCTGCTGGTATCCCAGCCCGACAGCGGTGAACAGGCTCTGGAGATCGCAGAGGAGCTCATCCGTTCGGGTGCTCTGGATATGATCGTTATCGACTCCGTTGCAGCTATGGTCACCAAGGCTGAGATAGAGGGCGATATGGGCGATGCCCATGTGGGTCTGCTGGCAAGGCTCATGTCACAGGCCATGAGAAAGCTCACCGCGGCTATATCCAAGACAAATACCGTGGCCATCTTCATCAACCAGATACGCGAGAAGATAGGCGGCGTGGCATACGGCAACAATGAGACCACCCCCGGCGGCCGTGCGCTGAAATTCTATTCCTCCGTAAGAATAGAGATAAAGTACGGCACAAAGATCAAGTCCGGCGATGATGTGACAGGACGAATAGCCCTTGTTAAGGTAGTCAAGAACAAGGTGGCTCCCCCCTTCAAGGAGTGCCAGTTCGATATCATGTACGGCACGGGCATCGACCGCATGGGCGAGATAATAGACCTGGCGGTGGATCTGAAGATAATAAAGAAGAGCGGCTCCTGGTTCAGCTATGAAAAGGAAAAGATAGCCCAGGGACGCGATGCCGCAAAGAAATACCTGAAGGAGCATCCCGATGTCCAGGAGGAGATCGTGAAGCTCATCTACGAAAAGCGCGAAGAGGTAGAAAAGAACCTTGCGGAAAAGGCAAAGGCGGAAAGAAGACTTGCAAGTGCCGATACAGAGAGCACAAAGCAGCTCGATGAGCTCCTTTCCGATGAGGAATCCCCCGAAGAGGGAACTGTTTCCCTTGCCTCGGAGATAAGCGTCGATCCCGACGATGACTATTCCGAATTCACTCCCGAGTAAAAGATAAAAGAGGTTTAGATATGAGCTGTAATTCAGAATGCGGCAGCTGCGGCGTAGCAGGCTGCGGGCAGAGAAAGGAAGACAACAGCTTTGCCGTCCCCCTTGCAGAAGGCTCAACGGTAAAGAAGGTAATAGGCGTCGTCAGCGGTAAGGGCGGCGTGGGCAAATCTCTCATCACGGGACTGCTTGCATCCCGCTTTGCAAAGACACATAAGACCGCCATACTCGATGCGGATATAACAGGCCCGTCCATCCCGAAGATGTTCGGCATAACAGAGCGCGCAGCAGGCTCGGAAAAGGGGCTGATCCCCGTGGAAACTGCCACGGGCATAAAGCTCATGAGCATAAATCTGCTGCTGGAGAGCCCAGAGATGCCCGTTATATGGAGAGGCCCCGTCATAGCGGGCGTTGTAAAGCAGTTCTGGGGCGAGGTGCTCTGGGGCGATGTTGACTATATGTTCGTGGATATGCCTCCGGGAACAGGTGATGTTCCCCTGACGGTGTTCCAGTCGCTGCCCATTTCGGGCATAATCGTTGTGGCATCCCCGCAGGAGCTGGTGTCCATGATAGTGGGCAAGGCTGTGGGCATGGCGAATATGATGAACATCCCCATACTGGGCATAGTTGAGAACATGAGCTATGTTGAATGTCCGGACTGCGGAAAGAAGATATACCTCTACGGCGAGAGCCATGTAGAGGAGGCTGCAAAGGAATACGGCCTTGACCTTCTGGGAAGTGTCCCTGTGGATCCGCTGATAGCAAAGTGCTGTGACAACGGTGAGCTTGAAAAGATGGAAGATCGCTGGCTCGATGCGGCTGCTGCAAAGATAATCGCAACATAAGATAAAAAAGCTGTACTTTGGTTTTTCTATAAAACATATAGAAAAAGTACAGCTTTTTCTAAAAAGTATGGGGTCAAGGGGTGGAACCCCTTGCGGAAGTTAAGAGGGCAGCGCCCTCTTTATGCGGAACAAAGTTCCGCCGCAGCACAAACCAACAGCCAAGTCAAAAAAAGCAGACAAAAAGCCAAAGAAAAGAACCTAAAAAAGCCGCCGCACGAAAAGCCATAGAAATGCAGTTACAAACCGATTTGCGCAAACAAAACAGATCCGACAACGTGCGGCGGCTAAACTAACATATCAGCACAGAGCAGGAGCAACGTCGCAGACGTTGTGAACTGCGGGCGGACAAAGTCCGCAGTTACCTCGTTTGTTTTTTTGAATAAAACGCTTGTTCTGACACTCGGTAGGTTTATTTGCTTGAGAATTTTGTATTGGAAAAGACACGCAGAGAACGGATGCTTAAAAAAGCACCGAATAAAAGGAGCGCAGTCCGGCACAAACAGATAGCTTTGGCAAAAACGTATATGATCAGTTGAAAAAGTGATGAAATAAAAATGAGTAAAAAATTCATTCTTGCAGGCGGGGGCACCGCAGGGCATATAAACCCCGCCCTTGCCATAATCTCGATAATAAAGGATCACCTGCCCGATGCACAGTTTTTGTATGTGGGCACTCCCAAGGGGATGGAGGCAAAGCTCGTCCCCATGGAGAAGATAGATTTCGCCCCCATGAGCGTCAGCGGATTCCAGAGGAAGATAACGCCCGAGAATATCGGAAGAAATATCAAGGCGGTGACACAGCTCGTCATGTCTGTCCCCCGTGCCGCTAAGATAATCAAGGACTTTGCGCCCGATATGGTGATAGGTACCGGGGGCTATGTCAGCGGGCCTATCGTCCGCGAGGCACAGGTCCACAAGATACCCACCCTTGTCCATGAGCAGAACGCCTATCCCGGTGCCACCACCAGGATGCTCGCCAAAAAGGCACGCACTGTCATGCTCACTATGGGCGAGGCCAAGAACTATATTAAAGTGGGCGCCAACTGCGTCGTAACAGGGCTCCCCGTGCGCAAGGGCTTTGCGAAGCTGCCCGACAGAGCCGCTGCAAAGCGTGAACTGGGTCTGGATGAAAATGCGCTGTGCATCTTTTCCTGGGGCGGTTCCCTGGGAGCGGGGGCAATAAACGACAGTGCCCTTGCACTGATAAAATGGGAGCGGGAGTGCGGTCAGAAGATGAGCCACATACATTCCTACGGGAAGATGGGGCATGATACCTTTGAAAAGAGCCTTTCGGATGCGGGCATAGACCCATCCTCGGAGGGGCTCATCATAAAGGAATACATCCACAATATGGATACCTGCACCGCGGCTGCCGACCTTATAATATGCCGCAGCGGTGCTTCTGCCATAACAGAGCTTGAAGCTGCAGGCAGGGCGAGCATACTCATCCCCTCCCCCATCGTGGCGGGCAATCATCAGTACCACAATGCCATGGTGCTGGGAAATGCAGGTGCGGCAAAGGTGATAGAGCAGAAGGATCTCACCGATGAGCTGATACTTGATACGGTGAAGGAGCTCATCTCATCCCCGGACAGGATAAGGGAGCTTGAAGAAAAGGCTCACGGTGTGTTCGTCCCCGATACCAATGACAGGATCTGGGCTGAGATAGAGAAGAATCTTTGATCACCGGTCACAAAAAAGATCAAGGAGAGAAAAAAGGATATGAAAAAAACTAGAGCAACAGCAGGAGTTATCGCATTGATGTGCATACTGGCAGGATGCAGCAGTCCTGTGGCTAACACCACTGCCGAAACAGCTGCCCCCGCAGAGACAACAGCAGCCACCACACAGGAGACCACAGCAGAACAGACAGAGGCCGAAACAGTGTCCGAAACAGAAGCCGCATCCGAGGGAGAGAGCGCTGAGGCAGGTGCATCCTCCGAAGAAAACAGTGAGGCAAAGAAGTATCTTGATGACCTGGCGAACTGCTTCCGCCCCTATTCGGATGCTGCACACAGACATGCCGATGCGTGGGACAAAAAGGATTATGAGGCTGAAAGAACAGCGATAGATGATATGGAGGCAGCGCTGGGAGAATTCAGAACTATGTCTGTCCCCGAAAAGTATAAAGAGAGGCATGAAAAACTGCTGGGGACAGTTGACAAGGAATTCGAGCTCATGTCTTATTACAGGAAAGTCACCGATCTTCAGGAGAGGATGGCGGGATATGACGAAAACAACGAGCCCTCCAAGGAAGAGGAAGAAGAGCTGGAGGCACTTTTCGCTGAGGTGCAGGAAATTGAAAATAAGGTGGATACGGGATTCCCTGCGGAGTTTACCGAATTGATAAAAGCAGTAAAAGAGGATATCGGCTGATAAACACACACATTAAAGGAGGAGGAAATGAAAAGAAGTATAATCTCATTCTTCTCTGCGGCAGTGCTGGCATCGCTCCTGTTCACATCCTGCAAGCCCGCTGATGCCAAGACTCTGTATTCAAGGGCAAAGAGGGACTATGGCAGCTGTACGGTGGTGTCAAAGACCGTAGACGGCGACAATACCACCCTTGTGCTCCACGATGATCTGCAGGGGTTCGATTACACAGTGTCGAGCAGCATGGAAGCCATATATATAGATGGTTCCAACTTCGGCAGCGTGCCCTCCTCGGATGATACCTTCAAGGTGGATCTCAAAAAGCATGTGCTCTCCGTCACGGCCCCTGCCCTCGATGCAGCCTGCAGTGCGGACAATGTGCGTTATGAGCCTGTCAAGTATATGGGTGATGATGAAGAAATGCTCGTCATCCGTACGGAAAATGCCGAGGCAGGCAGCAAAGCCGCACTTGAATGTGCAGCAGCCATACAGGAGCACAACCTCAATAACCGACTTGACGGCGTATGTATAAGGGTGTACGCCGATAACGAGGAGGATTATTGGGCTGATGAGAACTACGGCAGCGTAAAGCTCCCGGATATCGTGTTCAGGACCCCCGAGGATGAGCGTGTGGACTACTACACCGAAATGGCGCATCTGCAGACAGACAGACAGGCAAAATTCATTCGCAAGGAAACGGGCAAATTCTCCGATACGGGTGCAGAGCTCAGGAGAGTGGTGGATGTGATGGGCAGTGATATCCCAACATCACCGGATTCCCCTGTCACCTTCTATTACTTTGAAAGCTCAGACGGCACGGAATATTATCTCTGTGATTTTAACTATTATGACGAGGATCACAGTGGCTTCGCATGGTATACGAATTATTCGGGTGACAGCAATAAAGGGTGATGATATGAAAAAAAGGCTCATACAGCTATTTTCGGCTGTATCTCTGCTGATGCTGACATCGTGTGCGGCGGCAAGTGCTGAGACTCTGCTTGATGAAGCTGTTTCACGGCACGGGGAATGTACCCTTGTTTCAACGGAGAAAGCAGACGGGAAGACAGAGATAGTCGTCCATGACACTTTGCAGGATTTTGATTATACTCTCACCGGTTTTGTGTATGATGTGAAGTATGGAGACATAACTATCGGGAAAAAGTCTGCGATCTCGGATTCATTCGGCATTTCGCAGAGAGAAAAGATCCTGTCCGGAATAAAAGACGGTCTTGATGAGATATGCAGTGCGGATAGTGTCGGATATGAGATCATAAACAGCAGCCTTTACATCCGCGCGGAAAATGAGGAAGCAGGCAAAGCTGCGGCTGTGAAGTGC
>JAFPYQ010000287.1 GCA_017394475.1 Oscillospiraceae bacterium
CAGTGGATAATGAGCCCCGGCGGGCTCCCCATCGCTGCAATATCGGGCAAATTCGCGATCCAGCGCATACTCAAAAAGGAAAAGAGATCTATAGATATATGAAGTATAGAAAAGGGGCTGCACAACGCAGCCCCTTTGATAATATTCATAATATGTTTCTGAGTTCCGAAAGGCTCTCTATAATATAGTCGGGATGCGGACGGCCTTGTGCAAGGTGCTGAAATACCGAAAATCCCTGCCGTATCCAGATGGTCTTCATACCCAGCTCCATAGCAGGATAAATGTCATTGTCGAGCCTGTCCCCTATCATCACAGAGTGCTTCGCATCCCCTCCCGCCATTTCAAGGGCTTTGAGAAATATCCTGCTGTCGGGCTTTGATATACCAAGCTCGGCAGAGGCAGCAACACTGTCAAAAAATCCCATCAGTCCCCGTTGTTCCAGCCTTCCCACAGTTCCCGCAGGCTGATTTGCTATGACGCCCATGCTGTATCCCTTACGGTGGAGGTATCCCAGAACTTCCACAGTATCGGGATACAAAACTTCGTCCTCACTATGCCAGGGCTTGTACGGAAGCCCGAAATACTTCATAGCCTCCATATCGCCCCGCATATTCTGCTGCGCAAAAAAGCGCCTTTTTTCCCGGAACTGCTCAAAGGTTATGTCTGTTCCCCCGATCATATCGTTTATGCGGTGCTCATAGGCCTTAGTCTCATCCACAAGGGTGCTGCCCAGATCAAAGAAGATATACTGTACATCCATGGCTCTCTCCTGTTGTCATAAAAGCCCCGATAAAGCGGGGCTTTCTCTTATTGTGCGTTCATATCATCATCGGAAGGCTCATCAAAGAGCGGTGTGGAAAAGTATCTTTCCGCGGTATCGGGCAGAATGGTCACCACCCTTTTTCCTTCACCCAGCTTTTTTGCCATGGCAAGGGCTGCGGCAACATTCGTGCCGCTGGATATACCGCACATTATGCCTTCGAGCCTTGCGAGCCTGCGTGCAGTTTCAAGGGCATCGCTGTCGGTGACGATGTGGATATGGCTGAATATCTCGCGGTTGAGTATGGCAGGGATTATGCCGTCCCCTATGCCCATCTGCAGATGTGTCCCCACGGTGCCGCCTGCAAGTATTGCAGCGTGTTCGGGCTCTACCGCCCAGATCTCTATGTCGGGATACTGTTTTTTAAGGGTCTCCCCTATGCCTGTGATGGTGCCCCCCGTGCCTATCCCGGAGCAGAATCCGTCTATCTGCCCTGCGGTCTGCTCGAGTATCTCCAGTGCGGTGTGGTATTTGTGTGCATAGATATTGTTGCGGTTCTCGAACTGCTGGGGCACGAACACTCTGCTGTCGGATGCCTGCAGCTCATAGGCCTTTTCCACGCACATCCTGATGCACTTGCCTATATCCCCGTCATCATGGATGAGTATCACCTCAGCGCCATAGTGACGCACCAGCTTCCTGCGCTCCTCACTTACGGAATCCGGCATGATGATGATGGTCCTGTATCCCCTTACCGCGCCTACAAGAGCAAGGCCTATGCCCTGATTGCCGCTGGTGGGTTCGACTATTATTGTATCGGGCTTTATCTTCCCTTCCTGCTCGGCTTTGAGTATCATATTGTAGGCAGTGCGGGTCTTTATGGAGCCGCCTGCGTTCATGCCCTCGAATTTAACGAGTATCTCCGCACTTCCGGGCTCAGTCATGCGGTTCAGTCTTATCATCGGTGTATGCCCTATGGCATCGAGAATATTGTTGTAGATCATATATCTCCTCAAAAAGTCTTATTATTTTAGTAGGATATCTCCCTCAATGATTATAGCATAAAACGCCCTGTCAATCAAGTGTTTTCTGTGCGTGAGAAGATTTTTTATCTTTTGCGGTTGACTTGTTCATATTCTGCGGTTATTTTCATACAATCGCAATATATGGCACATTTTTTGATATGAGAATGTGCAATGTAAATTTTGTTCATACTTTTTTGTATATATTTTACAGTACATTTGTTTTTATACAAGTCAAAGCCTTTATTACAGCCATTTCACAGATTTGTAAGCGCTTAGATTTTGCGATATCTCCAGCATAAACAGTGTATATCAAATATACTTATATAGTATAATTTATGAAAAAATGACCATTTATTGTTGAGATTTTTTAAAAAATTGTGCTCTTTACCCCTATTCATTGACACACAATTTTTGTTGTGTTAAAATTGACTAAGAAACCGAAATGAAGATGTGATCATTTTCGGAAACTGTAACATTTACCGCACAAATGTCCCTGTTCATCCGGGCAGGAGCGTACGGTCAAATATCGGGAGGTAATCTAATATGAAAAAGAGGATCTTAGCAACGCTTATGTCTGCTGCTACTCTTACAGCAGCACTCGCAGGATGCGGAAGCAGCAGTTCCGGCAGCTCTTCTTCCCCTTCTACACCCGCTGCAAACAACTCTTCATCCAACAGCACACCCGCAGGTGAGGTAGAAGAGATCCAGTGGATGTTCTGGGACGACCTTAATGCTACAGAAGACCTTATCTCTCTGGGCTACAAGGATACTATCGAAAGATTCAACAAGGATTTCGAGGGCAAGTATCATGTAACACCCGTTACAACAAACCTTGAAGAATACTATAACAAGCTCAACGCTCTCGTTGCAGCAGGTGAGACACCCGACGTATTCATCTGCAGCCCCGGCCCTCAGCTCACAGACTATGTTGAGCCCGGCGTAGCAGCTCCCCTCGATGATTATCTTGCAAAGGACGGCTGGAAGGATACATTCACAAGTGATGCAGTATTCTCTCAGCAGACCTATGACGGAAAGATCTATGCAGTTCCCCTTAACACCGCTGCTGCATGCTGCTTCTACAACACAGAGATGTTCGAGAAGGCAGGCGCTAAGGTGCCCACAAACTGGGATGAGATGATGGATGCTTGCCAGAAGCTCCAGGATGCAGGCTACACACCTGTTACAATTTCCGCAGGTACAGCATGGTGCCTTTCCATGGTAGCAGGTTATCTCTGTGAAGCAGAAGGCGTTGAGCTCCCCAAGCTCGCTGACGGTTCCGCTTCCTGGGAAGATGGTAAGCTCGAAAGCGCTTGCAACAAGCTCCTTGACCTTTCCAAGTATTTCCAGAGAACTGCTGCAGGTGACACAAACGATGTTGCTACCGCTAACTTCTACAACGAAGAAGCAGCAATGCTCATCCAGGGTTCCTGGGCTATCGGCCAGATCAACGGTGCTAACCCTGATTTTGAAGCTAAGTGCGGCGTATTCGCATTCCCCGGCGTTCAGAGAGTAATAGCTAAGTCTGACTCACTCTGCATGAGCTCCACAACCAAGCATCCCGATGCTGCTGCAGCTCTTATCAAGTACTTCACAGATGACACCGCTCAGAAGTACACCGCTGAAAAGGGCGGCAAGATCCCTGTAACAAAGGTCCAGTATGACGTAAACAGCGCTCCCAAGCAGCTCGCTTATGTTATGGACGTATTCGGCAATGCAAAGGGCACATTCGGCTTCTACAACGAATCCATGCCTACAACAGAGACAGGTGCTCACTTCGATGACACTATGGTCGCAGTATTCCTCGGCGATATGACTCCTGCTGATGCAGCAAAGGATATGGAAGAATACTATGCAGCTAACTGCAGAAAGTAATAGCTTCTGAGTTCCCATTCTTAAAATGATTGTGGGGCGCTACCCCGGCGCCCCATTTTTTAAACCGTTTTTTACCCTGTAAGGAACAAATAATTATGGACAAACTACTGAGAAACAAAAAAGCCCTAGTTATTTTTATGGCTCCCGCATTCATTTTGTTTACCCTTGTGCTTTTCATACCTATATGCCAGTCGGTCTACTACTCCTTCTGCGAGTACAAGGGAATTACCGCCCCGAAATTCATAGGTCTTGAAAATTACAGGGTGATGATGACTGACAAGACTCTTGGCTTTGCGATAAAGAATTCACTGTTCTTCCTTATATTCTCCTGTGTATCGCAGCTCATCATGGGTCTGATACTTGCGGCTCTGCTCACGAATATCCGGAAAGGCCGCAACCTTTTCAAAAACATTATCTATCTTCCCTGTGTACTTTCATCTGCTGCCTTAGGTCTTCTGTGGATGTTCATTTTCAGCCCTAAGCTGGGTATCAACCAGATAATCGAAAGCTTCGGCAAGGAAGGCCCCCTGTGGCTCATGGATACCAAGGGATTCATCATCCTCCCCATGTGGGTCATAGCCTTTGTTTCGCTGTGGCAGTATGTGGGTCAGTCGATGATGCTCTATATGGCTCAGATCTCCGGCATAAGCAAGTCCCTCTTTGAGGCAAGCTACATCGACGGATGCACCAAGCCCCAGACCTTCTGGCATATAACTCTGCCCCTCATAAGGCCTATGGTGGCTACTGCCATGTCACTCAACGCCATAGGATCACTCAAATTCTTCGACCTTATCTTCAATATGACTGAGGGCGGACCTAACCACAGAACAGAAGTTCTTGCAACACACCTTTATCAGCAGGGCTTCAAATATTTCAAATACGGATATGCAAGTGCCATCGGTGTGCTTCTCCTTGTGATGTGTCTTCTGGTGACACTGTTTATCAACAAGGTAGTCAAGACCGAGCAGTATGAGATGTAAGGGAGGGACAGCAAATGGATTTTTTACCTGCAAAAAAGAAGATCAAAGCAGATGAGCTGGTGTCTTCCAAGAAAAAGCTCACTGTCCCCGAGATACTGATATATG
>JAFPYQ010000288.1 GCA_017394475.1 Oscillospiraceae bacterium
GGGCACCCAGCTTCTTGTCCACATCCTCATCATTGGCAGCCTTGGGAAGAAAGCATCCTGCGGCATAGACCATACCGTCGCGGAAGATGACAGCGCCGTCGTGCAGCGGTGTGCCCTCCCAGAAGATACTTCCCAGCAGCTGTGTACTTGGAATGGCATTTATCATAGTACCGCCGGAGATATACTCACCCAGCTTTGTTTCCCTTTCAAATACCATCAGCGCACCTGTTGAACGGTGGTTCAGGACTGCATCCTCGTGATACTGCATGCAAAGGTCGCAGACCACGTTTATAGCGCGCTCCAGTATATCCGCCCGCTCGTCACGGGCTGTGAAGTTCATAAGTGTCGAAATGCCCGTGATACCCACGGATTCGATAGTTCTTCGGAGCTCCGGCTGGAATATTATCAGCACGGCTATGATGCCCACGCTGAACACCGAGCGCATGATATAGTTGAAAACGTGCATCTGCAGCAGATATGTGACGCCGTAGAGCACCACCAGCATGATGATACCCTTTACAAGCACGCCGAGACGGGTCTCGTCCATGATGTGCATTATCTTATAGATAACGTATGTCAGCGCTATTATATCCAGTATATCGAATATGGTAGGCGGGAACAGCGTTGAAAGGGTGGTCAGTATTTCATGAAATTCATCCATTTTATTTGCTCCGTTTTACAGTCTGCCTGTGTTTGCAAACGAGATCATAAGATTTTTTGTGGTCATCGCCTGTTCCCTGCGGCTTTGAGCAGATCCTGCACCTCGGCTGCGGGCAGCGCTCTCACGGGCTGACCCATCTTGTACTCCGAGGCGGTGAAGATATGCACATCGCAGGAACGGTTTATCCTCTGGAAGGGGGTCTGTGTTATCTTTATCTGTGCCAGTCTTTCAAAAGGGACGGATATGGTATGGAACTCATACCATTTATTGTATTTGGCACAGAAGCAGTTTTTCTTTATATCCACGCCGTTGGTGAGATATGCCGCTGCCTTTGTGATGAGCATGATCACCGCGGGTACCTCTCCTATTATCATAATAAAAAGTATCAGGTCGTACCATTCGGGGAAAAACACCGTGAGCACAAGGGCTGCCACAGGCTGCAGGCACACCCACAGTGCAGGCGGCCAGATAAGTCTCCCCGCGTACAGTATATCCGATGAGATATAGTGCTCCCCTGTGGCAAATTCCGGCAGGATATCCTCCATGGCCTTGCCTATCTTCAGAAGGCGTTTATCCTTCCTGCGGGATGAACATATCGGGATGAAAACGGGCAGCTCACTTTTCTGCTTGCCATAGCCGGTACAGCTTATATGCACCGATGTCAGCCCTGCCATCTTCATAAAAAGGTTCTGCCGCATATCCACCATATTTATCCTTATGGCATTGATAAGGTACATCCTTTTTGTGATGAGCCCTGTATCTATGCGGATGCTGCCGCCGTCACGCACGGTGGTGAAGCGGGCGAGCCTGAGCAGGTTTGAAATAAAGGACACGGAAAAACCTACTCCTATTATTATTGATATTTTGAGACCCACGGGGGATATGCCGTAGATTATATTGCCGATGAGCTCTGCGAGGGCTTCCGAAACTCCGTCAACTATACCGAGGAGGCTTGCCTCCAGCTTTTCTCCGATTATAGTTGCCGAGCCCGATATGAAGGTGACCATCAGGAACGCTCCCGATACTGCCGAGGAAAATAACATCGCGAACATGGCTGTTTCCGCAAAGCTCACCTTATAGGCTGTCTTTACCCTGCGGCTGCCGTTTTTACGGAATGAGTCCGATATCCTGTCCGTCAGTCTGCCGAACTCATCTTCGGGCATAACAAGTGTTATATCAGAGTTTTTTCTTCGCAAGACCGGGGCGTCGGTCTCTATCCTTATCTTGACCAGTCTCATGCCGCGGTATAACAGGTTCTGCTCCGCTGAGACCATAGAGATGCGCTCATAGATTATATCGTTGCGTATCATGGGGCAGATCCCTGTTTTTACGCGGATGCCGCAGCTGTCTGTCTCATATTCAAGGAACAGATAGCTATAGACCGCCGCTAATAGCATGATGACGACTATCAGTATATCCCACTCGGCGCCCTCTGCCCATCTGCGTATGGATCCCATATTCGGGCGGATGGTCACAAGGCCTCGGATCAGCGGTATTATGAGCAGCCAGAAATATCTTGAAGTATAGCCTATCACGGCTATAGGATGCTGTCTGTGCATTTACAGGCGAGCCCTTTCATATTCTCTCTCCCCGTAAAACGGGAGAGGCTATTTCGATCAAACTCAATTTTACCACAAACTCCCCCATTTGTCAAGGTCGGCAAGGCCGACAGCTATGTCGTTGATCATTATCTTCTCTGCGTTTAGTTTGAGACGCCACCGACAATACCGACTGCTATGTCGTTGGTTTTATCCTCTGCACCAACATTTATATAAATTTACTGTATTTTTTCATCGCAAACATATGTATGATTGTTCATATATACAAATCACAATGCCCCCTATTGACAAATCCTGACATTTATAGTAAGATAACATTGTTAGGTAACACCGTTATGTAGTGACATGGAGGATCTATGAGCGATAATGAAAGCAGAGACAAGCTGATCGCCTGTGCGCGCAGGGAGTTCAGCGAAAAAGGTTTTGCAAAGGCATCTCTCAGGAAGATAACATCGGAAGCAGGGCTCACCACCGGGGCTGTTTACTTCTTCTTCAAGGACAAGAACGGGCTTTTCGGCGCTGTGGTGGATGAGGCACTCAAAGGCTTCATGGAGATAATCCACAGGCACTTTACCATGGAGATACAGGAAGACCTGACCAAATATGTCCATGTAAAGGGCGATCATGACGAACTTGCACAGACAATAGTCAGCTATCTCTACGACAACTACGATGTGATGATGCTCCTTTTTGACAAGGCTCACGGCTCTGAATACGAAAATGTAATTGACAGGATAATAGACGAGCTTGAAAAGGCATACGCGATGCTGGCTGAAAAATACGCGGCTGTCTGTCCCGGCAAAAGGGTCAACAGATATATGCTGCACTACATGACACATATACAGGTAGATGCCTTTGAGCATCTGCTCAATCACGAGCCGGACAAGGAAAAGGCTCTGCGTATCATAAATCCCGTTATGGACATGCTCATCACCACCTGGATGGGGTATGTCCTGGAGGATGATACCGACTGAAAGGATAATAGAAATGTATCTTGAAGTAAAGGATGTAAAGAAGAGCTACGGCAAGGACACCAGCTTCATTCAGGTGCTCAAAGGCATATCCACCTCTGTGGAAAGGGGTCAGATGTGCGTTATACAGGGAACATCGGGTTCGGGCAAATCCACGCTCTTGAACTGCATAGGCGGCCTTGACACCATGGATTCGGAATCTGTCAAGGTAGACGGCAAGGAGATATTCGGTCTCTCCCCTGCAGCCCTTTCGGATTACAGGCGGGACAATCTTGGTTTTATATTCCAGTTCTACAACCTTGTGCCCAATCTCACGGTAAAGGAAAACATACAGGTCTGCGAATATCTGGCGGAGCATCCTCTCGGTATGGATGACCTGCTTGAAACTCTCGGGCTCACAGAGCATCAGAACAAATTTCCCTCCCAGCTTTCGGGCGGGCAGCAGCAGAGATGCGCCATCGCACGGGCACTTATCAAGAACCCGAAGCTGCTGCTTTGTGATGAGCCCACAGGTGCCCTTGATTCCAACACATCACGGGATATCCTGATGCTGCTGGAACAGATAAATCAGAAATACGGCACAACTATGCTCATCGTCACCCACAACAACTCCATCAAGAACATGGTGCACAAGGTGCTGATAGTCAAGGATGGGCTCATCAGAAAGGATTATGAGAACGAGGTAAGGATACCCGCAGCCGAATTGGAGGATCTGTAATGAACAAAGTTCTCAGAAAGCGACTGTTCCGCGACCTGAAGCAGAACTTCGGAAGATACGCGGCGCTGCTGCTGCTCATCACCATGGGCATATTCCTTGTGACGAGCATGGTCGGGGCATCGGAGACCATAATCACGGGCACCGAGCGGCAGAAAAGCATAAACATGGTGGAAGACGGGCAGTTTTCCGTCTTTCTCCCCCTCACCGATGATGAGCTTGCCACAGTGAGCAGCGGCGGTGTGGAGATAGAAAGAATGTTCAGCCTTGACCTGGAGATAAAGGAAGGTCAGAAGGTAAGGATGTTCAAAAACCGCGAGAGGATAGACCTTATACAGCTCGATGAGGGCAGGCTCGCGGAGACCGACGGTGAGGCAGTGCTCGAAAAGCGCTTTTCGGAGGTAAACGGCATACACATCGGCGATGTGCTCACAGCAGGCGGTCATGATTTCATCATCACAGGCACCGGCTCTGTACCCGATTATGACAATATGCTGGCAAACCTGTCTGATACTGCGATACAGAGCGAATCCTTCGGGCTCATCTTCGTAACTCCGCATCAGTATGACAGCATAAGGGACAGCGGCTCCCAGAAGGCGGAGGACTACACCTACGCATACAGGTTAGCAAAATCTATCACCGATGATGATGTAAAGACCAGGATCAAAGACCTTGAATTTGATGCATCGAAGGTCACTGAC
>JAFPYQ010000289.1 GCA_017394475.1 Oscillospiraceae bacterium
CCGCCACTCAATAATTGGTGTCGGCTTTCATTTCATACTGCCTTTCTTTTATCTTCTGCCAGCTAAAGAAGCTGTATATCATTGACAAGGAATACCGCGAAGCATACAACTACCGAAATATATGTTGTATTGGTCATGCTTGCCATTATCCAAAGGACGATCAGCACAATATCATTTGCAGAGTAAGCTATTGCATAGAAAGGACTTCGTCTGAATGTCAGATAGACAGCGAGAAAGCTCGTAGTGACTGATAATGTGCTGGGAATGATATTAGCGGTGTGGAATGCCTTCAATATGAAATAAAAGACGATCGTTACAATAATTGCTGATACGGACATGAAAACTGTTTCCGTCTTGCCTATGCTGCTTACTCTGACTTCCGACCTGTTGCCGTTGAAAGGATTTTTCAGCCATGAGATCAGTGCAAATACTGCCATAGGCATCGTCATTCCGAGATATGTTATCATTTCACCGTAATATGAGAAATTATAGGAAATGATGCCATATAGCAGGCTGAACAGGATAACAAGCACCTGACCGACAGGATTGCCCTTTGAATTGAATATCAGGTATGTAACACCTATCAGCGAAGCGCATAAGGAAAGATAGTTCTTCCGGTCAAATATAAGAAACGAGATCAGGACAAGCAGAGCCGATACGCTCCAAAGCATTATTTCAGACCTGGAAAAATATCCTTTGATGTATTTTATCATTATGCTCACTCCAAAAAATAAAGCATCTGCGCACACATCTTCAAAGACCTAACGATGTGTGAACAAATGCTTTCAGCATTCCTACCCGGTGGCAGTTTTCATATTATTCTGATCATAGCAAAAATAACGCAAAATGTCAGACAGTTGATAAAAAGTATTGCATATCTGCAAGCCTGTCAGATAAACGGCTTGCAGTGGTCACTCAGAAAGTGTCAGTACATGGTGCTCCGGAAGATTGTCGTGTATCGTTTCATTCCTTTTCCACCAGTTCAAAGTCTATATTGCCCGAGCTCACATCAGCCCGCACACATTTCACGGTGACGCGCTGACCCACGGTGTAAACGGGCTTGCCGTCTCTTGTGAGGGAGAAATCACCGTCAAAGGCGAACAGTCCGTCAAGGCTCTCTATCTTCACAAGGCCTTCCACAGTGTTGTCAAGCTCCACATATATGCCGAACTCCGCCGCCGAGCAGATAACTCCGGAAAATTCTTCGCCCAGATGCAGGTTCATGTATTCCGCCATGTAACAGGCATCGCAGTCCCTTTCCACCTTCATGGCGATGAGTTCACATTCGCTGGACTGCTTTGCTGCACCAAAGGCGAATTTCCCGTATTTCCTGCCTATCTGTGACGGGGTCTCCTTGTCATAGCACAGGGCTGTGAGTATGCGGTGGATGGACAGATCGGGGTAACGGCGGATGGGGGAAGTGAAATGGGCATAATCCGAAAGTGCCAGCCCGAAATGGCCTATGGCTTCCTCGGAGTATTTTGCCTTTGCCATGGTCCTCAGGGCAAGGTAGTTTATTATGGGGTACAGATCGGGCTTTTCTTCCTTTACCCTGCGCAGTATCTCGGAGATGTGCACGGGCTTTATGTCCGAAAAGTCGGGGTGCTCTATACTCAGCTTGTCAAGTATCTGTACAAAGCGCTCTGCCTTTTCCGGTGAGGGCTTTTCGTGAACTCTGTACACGAAAGGTATGCCTGCCTCACGGGCTTTTTTGGCAGCACAGGTGTTGGCAAGGAGCATGAAATCCTCGATAAGCTCCTCCGAGCGCCCGGATGTGCGCTTTTTCACATCCACACAGCGGCCGCTGTCGTTTATGGTCAGCTTGCATTCCGAGGTCTCTATCTGTGGAGCGCCTCTCCTGGTGCGCTTTTCTGCCAGTTTCAGGGAAAGCTCGTTCATCAGCATGATGGTATCCAAAAGGCCGTCATATTTGGCTCTCAGCTCCTCGTCGGGATAGTCTGCCGCCTCGATGATGCGGTTTATCTCCGAATACACGCCCTTTACACGGGAGCGGATGACTGTCTTGGTGAATTTGAACTTCTTTACATCCGCATTCTCATCAAGCTCCATCAGGCAGGAGAAAGCCAGCCTGTCCTCATCGGGATTGAGGGAGCATATCCCGTTGGAGAGCTCCTTGGGCAGCATGGGTATGACAGTATCGGCAAAGTAGATGGATGTGCCCCTTGCGAAAGCATCGCGGTCAAGGGCGCTGCCTGCCTTTACATAATGGGAAACATCGGCGATGTGAACGCCCAGCCTGTAACCGTTCCTGTCCCTTTCAACGGATATGGCATCGTCAATATCCTTGGTGTCTGCGCCGTCGATGGTGAATATCACCTTATCCCGCAGGTCAAGGCGGGAATATATATCCTTTTCGGTTATGTGCTGATGGCCTATGTACCGCGCTTCATCCATGACAGCGGCGGGGAATTCGGTCTCCACCTCGTTGGTGTACAGCACTGTCTTGACACAGTTCTCTGCGACCTGAGCCGTTCCGAAGGATGCCACCACCTTGCACAGGTGCTCGGAATGGCGAGTGCCGCGGCGGGAAATGACGGCGATGACCTTGTCGCCCACTTCTGCAGGGGCGCTATCTCCCCGTGCTATCTCCAGGAGCTCCTTGCACAGGCTGTCGGGCCTGATATAGAGCTTTCCGTTCACATCCACCAGATCACCGGAGAAGGATGCATCCCCGGCTTCGAGTATATCGGTTATCTCGGCCTCTCTGAGCTCACCTCTGCCTGCGATATATCTGCACAGCACCACATCCCCGGGGAGGGCGCCCAGCATGAATTTGCCGGGGACGAATATCTCGTCCTCACTGCCTTTTTTCTTCACAAAGCCGAAGGTCTTGTTGAGGCGTGTCACCTCTGCGGTGAATTCATCGGCGTGCACAAGGGTGACGAATTTGCGGGAGCGCTTTATCTTCCCCTCACGGGCAAGCTCATCCAGGGCTTTTTCCATGTCATCCTCGCCCGCCTGTTTCTTTATCCCCCGCACCTTTTTGAACAGAGCCTTTTCGGTCATGGATGCATCGGCTGTGTCGAGTACATTGAGTATCCTGCTCTTGGTGCGTTTTATCATATCTGTTTTTTTCATGGCTTTTTCTCGTTTTTGTATGTTCAAAGCTTGCTTTTAACAAGCAAGTGTGAGCCGCAGGCTCATTTCCATTCAGTAGGAGATTGAACTCCTACTGAATGGAAATATGGAACCCGCCGCCTTAGAGGCGGGGGACATAGCTTGCGGTTATAGATTTTTGGCGGATATCTTTTTAGTGAC
>JAFPYQ010000290.1 GCA_017394475.1 Oscillospiraceae bacterium
CAGCCCGTGTATTCGGCTATCTCGGCATAGTGGCAGATAAATGCGGTATAGCAGGAGAACCATTCACCCCAGTAGCTCTTTTTCTTCCCGTGCTCGTCATATACGGGGAATTCCTTTTCGGGGAATGAGATATTTGCGCGCCACACGCCGTCCTCACAGTTGAGCACGGGCTTGAGGCACACCTTTATCCCGCGCCTGTGCAGGGATTCTATCTGCTTTTCGATCTCCCTGTCGGTATTGCAGAAGCGAAAGTCGAACCCAAAGCGGGTGGATGAGAATCTTTCCTGTGTTACTGCGAATGCCAGGGCGCAATAGTCCATGCCGAGTTCTGCCATCCTGTCTGTGGAGCGCTCGCTTTCTGATGTGGCGAGCATCCCGCGTCGGCTGCCCCAGCCGTATGTAAAGCCTTTTATCATATATGTCTCCTTATGTTTGTATCTTTGCGGTCATTGTTCGAGTATGGACCAGTCAACGCTGGCGTAGGTATCGGAAAAACCGCGGCCGTTCACCTCGAAATAGTAGGCATCGGTGCCGGCACCCTTTTCCTGGATAAGCACGCTGAAATCCTTGTTCTGCGAGAGGGCATCCATCAGGTGAGTGCCTGTTGCGCCCTCGGGGTCTTCAATGAGGCGCATACACTGTTCATCGGGGTTCCCCTCGTCGGCTGCGGGGAGTATCATTCCCGAAGGCTTGATGGAAGGGTTGGTTTCCCCGTCAAGGAGTATGCTCACATCATAGTATTTTGATGATGACGTGTTGTTTTTGACAGAATTCCCGTCTTCATCATACAGGTAGAGGATGAACTGACAGTCGGGGGAGGCGTTCACGCACACAAGCTGATATGTGAGAGGGAGGATCTCGGAATATTCTCCCTTGTCAAAGGCCTGTATAAGTGTATCTGCACCCTTGTCCGACCAGAAGCTGGAGCCTGAGCTCACATTGGATGAGGTGGAGATATAGGGTATCTCGGTGCCTGTCCAGTATTTGACATCCCAGTAATTGCGGTTTTGCTGTGCAGCACGCTGCTCTGCTGCGGGAGTGGCTGCGTCGTTATCCTGTGACTGCGAGCTGCAGGAGCATAGTGTGATGCACAGCAGTGCACAGAGGAATATTTGTTTCTTCATACGGTCTCACCGTTCGTCTTTCGCTTTTCCTTTCGCGTTACATCAAAGTTTTCAACATCTTTTTACGGGTTTTCAAAAACCCGCAAAACGCGGTAACATTTTGCGGGTATCCGGTCATTCTTCCGTTGTTTCGTTCCCTTCGGGAGCCTTCTCTTCGGGAGCATTCTCCGTTGTTATCACAGGGAGCTCTCCTGTGGCTTCATCATCGGATATCTCCTTTTTGAGCTTGTCCCCGGTCTTGCGCCAGTTCAGCTTGCCCTCCATGAGCAGATCGAAGTTCTCGCCGTCTATCTTTTCGTTTTCTATAAGATATTCGGAGAGCTCGGTGAGCTGATCCATGTGGGTGCGGAGCAGTTCCTCGCACTCCTTGTATGCCTTTTCGATGAGCTTCTTGACCTCGGAATCTATCTTGGCAGCGGTGGATTCCGCAAAGGTGTTGGCATGACCGTAGTCACGTCCCAGGAATACTTCCTCCGAGCCTGCATAGAGCACAGGACCCAGTTCCTCGGAAAATCCGAAGCGTGTCACCATGTTCTTTGCGTTCCTTGTGGCATCCTGGATATCGCCGGAAGCGCCTGTGGTGATGTCGTCAAAGACTATCGCCTCGGCAACACGGCCGCCCATTGCCCATACAAGACCCTGGTACATCTTGTTCCTTGTGACGAACTGGTCATCGGTGGTGGGGCGCACCATAGTAAAGCCGCCTGCACGTCCTCTGGGGATAACAGTTACCATGTGCACCTTATCCACCTCGGGGAGATGGTATGCGGCAACTGCATGGCCTGCCTCGTGGAATGCGGTTATGCGCCTGTCACGCTCGGTAACGAGGTGTGACTTCTTTTCGGGGCCTGCCACTACCTTGACGGTAGCCTCTTCTATATCAGCCTCGGTGATGGCCTTGCGGTTGGCTCTTGCGGCCAGCAGTGCTGCCTCATTGAGCAGGTTTTCAAGGTCTGCACCGGTGAACATCTGTGTTGTCTTTGCGATGACATTGAGATCCACATCTGGGCCTAAGGGCTTGTTCTTGGCATGGATCCTCAGTATCTCCTCGCGTCCCTTTACATCGGGATAGTCCACCATGATCTCGCGGTCGAAACGGCCGGGACGGAGCAGAGCGGGATCGAGGATATCACGGCGGTTGGTGGCTGCGATGACGATAACGCCCACATTGCCTTCAAAGCCGTCCATTTCGACCAGGAGCTGGTTGAGGGTCTGTTCACGCTCATCATGGCCGCCGCCCAGACCTGCACCTCTCTGTCTGCCCACTGCATCTATCTCATCTATGAAGATGATGGAGGGGGAGTTCCTTTTTGCTGTTTCAAAAAGGTCACGGACACGGGATGCACCCACGCCCACGAACATCTCAACAAAATCCGAGCCGGAGATGGAGAAGAAGGGCACGCCTGCCTCACCTGCAACAGCCCTTGCAAGAAGGGTCTTACCTGTACCCGGAGGGCCCATCAGCAATACGCCCTTGGGGACTCTGGCACCGATGTCGTTGTACTTCTTGGGGTTCTTGAGGAAGTCCACTATCTCGGCAAGCTCCAGCTTTTCCTCGTCTGCGCCTGCCACATCCTTGAAGGTGGTCTTCTTCTTGGTAGAGCTCTTGATATTGGCACGCCCGAAGGAATTGATGTGCATGCCGCCGCCTGTCTGCTTTATCATATAGACGAACAGGCCTATGGTCATGGCGAGGATTATCACAGAGGGCAGGATATTGTAGAGCCATGAATTATCCTGTATCTTGTAGTACTCCTGCTTCAGGGGTGCATCGGGATGCTTTTCGTTGTACATGCGGCGGTAATTCCCGCCGTCCTCGGTCATCTGTATCTCATCGATGAAGATGTTCACATTGGGGACCTTGTAGCTGATCTCCTTGGTGGTACCGTCATCGAGGGTGACCTTCATATTGAGAGCACCTGTGCCGAGGTCAAAGTCATACTCGGACACCTGATAGTTGTCAAAGTATGTCATTATCTCAGAATACTGATATTCATTCGGCACATTTGCGGTCTGCCTGAGGAAATATATCGTGGCTGCAAGTATCACAGCTGCGATCGCAAGATATATGACCAGTCCGCCGTTTTTTCCAAACAATCCATTCGCCTCCGTTTTGTTTTCCGTCCTGTTGCCCTGTGCGGGCGGGCGGTTATGTTTCTATATATTCTATGTCGGGCAGATTTCTGTATTTTTCCGCATAGTCGAGCCCGTAGCCTATAACGAACTTATCCTCTATGGTAAAGAGAGTCATATCCGCTTCGATGGGTGATGTGCGGCGTGAGGGCTTGTCGAGCAAGGTTATTATCCTGAATGAGCGGGGGTTGCGGGCAAGGAGCATCTCCTTCAGCTTGTAAAGGGTATTGCCCGTGTCGATTATATCCTCCACAAGGATAACATCATAATCGGAAATATCCCGGGAGAGATCGAGGGTTATTTTGACCTCGCCGCCCGAAACAGTGGAATCTCCGTAGCTCTGTGCAGCCATAAAGCCTATCTCACAGGGTATGGTGAGGGCCCGTGCAAAGTCCGCAAGGAATATGAACGCGCCTTTGAGCACGCTTACCAGAAGGACCTTCTTGTCCTTGTATTCTTCATCTATCACCGCGGCAGTCTCTTTTATCCTTCCGGCGATCTGCTCTGCGGATATGAGTATCTTCCTGTTATCTTCCATGATCGACCTTTATTCAGGAGAGACCTTTCAAAGCTTGCTTTTAACAAGCAAGTGTGAGCCGCAGGCTCATTTCCATTCAGTAGG
>JAFPYQ010000003.1 GCA_017394475.1 Oscillospiraceae bacterium
AAGCCCCGGGTCCAGGCGTTTATGGAGGATCTGAACCAGGAGCTGTGGAAGCTGGGGATACTTGCAAAGACAAAGCACAACGAAGTCGCTCCCTCCCAGCATGAGCTGGCACCTATATACAAGACCACCAACATCGCTGCGGATCACAATCAGCTCACTATGGAGATAATGAAGAAGGTGGCTCTGCGCCACGGTCTGGTGTGCCTGCTCAACGAAAAGCCCTTAAAGGGCGTCAACGGTTCGGGAAAGCACAACAACTGGTCCAACACCACGGATAAGGGCGAAAACCTTCTGAGCCCCGGCAAGGAGCCCCACGAAAATATGCGCTTCCTGCTGTTTTTGGTGGCAGTCATCAAGGCAGTCGATGAATATCAGGATCTGCTGAGGCTCTCGGTAGCCACAGCCGGCAACGATCACAGACTCGGGGCAAATGAAGCTCCTCCCGCTGTTATATCCGTATTTCTCGGTGATGAGCTCACTGCTGTTCTCGATGCCATAGAGAACGATGCACCCTATGACGGTTCGGGTCAGACTATGATGCACCTTGGTGCAAATGTCCTCCCGGATCTTCGCAAGGATACCACAGACCGCAACCGTACTTCTCCCTTTGCATTCACGGGCAATAAGTTTGAATTCAGGATGCTGGGCTCATCAAACAGTATATCCTGCGCAAATATCCACCTCAATGCTGCTGTTGCGGAGGAACTGAGAAAATTCGCAGATATCCTTGAAAATGCGGATGATTTCGACCATGCTCTCCATCATCTCCTCCGTGAGAACATAAAGGCACATAAGAGAATAGTCTTCAACGGCAACGGCTATGATGACAGCTGGCTGGCGGAGGCTGAAAAGAGAGGTCTCTCCAACCTCCGCACCACTGCGGATTGTATGCCGAAGATCTGCGATCCCGCAAATGTGGAGATGCTCACAAAGCATGCTATCTTCACCGAGGCAGAGATATATTCCCGCAGGGATATCATGCTCGAAAACTATGTCAAGACCATCAATATAGAGGCTCTCACCATGATAGACATGGCGAGGAAGGAGATCCTCCCTGCTGTATCCTCATTTGCAGCAGAAAAGGCAGCCCAGCTCACAGCCATGAAGCAGGCTGTCCCCGGTATCAGCTGCAGCTATGACAGCAGTATCGTAGCTGATCTTGCAGATACAACAGATAAGATCGACAGTGCTGTATCCGCTCTTGCATCTGCAACAGAGGAGCTTGCATCCATCGACGATGTTGTAAAGCAGTCCGAATATGTTCGTGATGCAGTTATCCCCGCTATGGATGATCTTCGTGAATATGCCGACAAGGCAGAGCTTTCGGTATCAAAGGATAAATGGCCGTTCCCCACCTATGTTGACCTGCTGTTCGGAGTGTGAGCAAAAAAGTCAAAGAGAAGTAAGGGGTCAAGGGGTAGTATGGGGTCAAGGGGCAGAGCCCCTTGCAGGTGCAGGGCAGCGCCCTGCGTAGCGGAACAAAGTTCCGCCGGTACACAGACTAACAGCAAAGTCAAAAAAAAAGCAGACAACAAGCCAAAGAAAAGACCCGGAAAAGCCGCCGACAAAAAGTTTCGGAACTGTATTAAAAGCAATTCAAAGCAAACATATCAAGATCGCAAACGGGTCGGCCGCTAAAGGACTGCCTGCAGTCCACGCTCCGCAGGAGCGCA
>JAFPYQ010000291.1 GCA_017394475.1 Oscillospiraceae bacterium
ATACGGGCTATGATATGGCGGAAGAGCTGCTGTTGTCACTGGGCTATGACCATGTTGTGCGGCTCTCCTGTGACCCTGCAAATGGCATGTGGGAACGTGTGAAGATAGGAAAACAAGATCGTCGGATGATGAAAGGGGATAATATGAAGAAAGTCCGCATTACCGTGAAAAAGATCACCCGTTATGATGATCTTATGGCAGAGTATGAAAACCCTATTGAAAATGCTTGCATGATGAGATTGGGTCAGGTATTCATATCCGAGAACGGGGAGTGTCCCCATGATCTATGCGAAAGCGCGTGGGAAACGATGTTTTCCTTTGTAAAGACTCTGGCACAGGGCGGCGGGAACTTCTATGACGGATGGATGAAAGATCCGCATTCCGCCATGATCTCCTGCAATGACGGCTTTCGTCCCGTGACATTTTTGCTGCAGGCTATTGATGAATAAGAATATGAAAGCATAACAACAGTAAGAAAAATTAACTTAGGACAGGAGAGGATCCAAATGAACGACACAGAACAGGCACAGCTCAAAGAAAGACTGATGGCAGTTGCAAAGAAGGAGATAAGGGCAGCATACCGTAAAAGCGCAGATGCATTGCCCGCAGCATCCTCCAGGATAGGGGGCAGACCTGTTGTTTCCCGTGGCTTTGAATGGCCTTATTATACGGGCAAAGTATATCCCGGGGAGGAGTGCAAAAGCAGACCCCTCTCATTCCTGGCACAGATCGATCTTAAGGATGTGGCTCATCTCGATGAAACCGGTATGTTGCCCAAGAGCGGCATACTGAGCTTTTTCTATGAACTTGAGACCATGACCTGGGGCTATGACCCGAAGGACAAAGGCTCCGCAAGAGTGTACTATTTCCCGGAGGGGACGCCGTTGTCACCTGTTGATCCTCCCGATGATCTGGAGGAATATGCAATCCTGCCGGAGCTTGCAATGAACTTTGAGCAGCATATCAGCCTTCCGGAATTCAGCGATTATGATGATGGCATCGATCACGACTGGGATGATTATCGTGACTGCTGTGAAGAATGTGGGTATATCCCCGATGATGAAGGGGAGCGTATAAAGATGTTGGGTTATCCCGATCTGATGCAGGGATCTATGGAGTATGAATGTGAGGCAGTTTCAAGAGGCATCTACATGGGGGACGGTAAGAGCTTTAAAGCACTTTCCGAGAGCGAAAAGTCGGATATCTTTGAAAAGGGTAAGGAATGGGTCATGCTTTTCCAGATGGGAACGGTAGAAGACGGTGATTATGAGCTGATGTTCGGCGACTGCGGCCACATCTATTTCTGGATAAGGAAACAGGACCTGCTTGAATGTAATTTTGACGGCGCATGGCTGATACAGCAGTGCGGATGATGAACGCAATATACAAAGGAGGGCACTATGGAGCTTGAAAACATGACACTGGGAGAAATGCTGAGTGATGAACGCATCGCTGCGATTGCACCTGATGCAATACGGGACCGGGATCTTACTGTGGAGCCTGTATGGAATAAAACACTGTCACAGCTCAAGACCGAGAGATTTTTCAGCGGAGAGATAGCTCTCGGTATAAAGCACCTCTACAAGGCAGCAGATACGGGAAACTGGTTCTTCCCGCTGAAAGAATATGACGGAGAAACGGCTCATCTGGTATGGTTCCCCTCCGATGACAAGGAAGCTGTCAACAGGCCTTTTATACTGATAGTGCCCGGCGGAGGCTTTGAGAATGTGTGGAACCTGACGGAGGGCTGGCCTATCGCCGAGCAGTTCAACCGATACGGTTATAATGCCTTCGTCCTCACCTATCATGTGCGGGGTGACAGGCTTTTTGAAAGGGATATGCAGGATTTTGCAGATGCTCTTGACTTTATCGCTGAAAATGAAAAGCTGTTCGGTGTGGATGCATCCGCATACATCACCTGCGGATTTTCCGCAGGAGGTTATCTTGTATGTCTCTGGAACACGGAAAAGGGTTATCCTGCCTTCGGTCTGCCAAAGCCACAGGCGGTGTTCCCCGTATATCCCGTAACAGGTATGCGCTATACAGTCCCCGAAGATGAAAATGATGTGATAAGCCTCTGTGGATGTGCTCTCGATGAGGCCAGGGATTCTGCCTATGAGACCACAGAGCATGCAGAGGGATTCCCACCCTGCGCGCTGTTCCTTGCAGCAGGGGATGAACTGGTAGACCCGGAAAACTCAAAGGCGCTGGCGGCAGCTCTCGAGAGACTTGGCATCCCATGCAGGCTGGAGATCGGGAAAGAGGGCGGTCATGGCTTTGCAGACGGAGCAGGTATGTGCATGGCAGGCTGGACGAAGCGCGCCATGGATTGGTTTGGTTCACTGTGAGATGAAAGCAACGGACAGCCCTACGACATTCAAATAATATAATACAGGGCAGTTATTCACACCTGATTTTGTTAAAAAAAACAGAATGTCATCGTATCTATCGAGTTACTATTGACTAACCGATGATTTTGTATTATAATATTGATAAATGAGGGAGTAGCAGACTCTTTTGAGGAACAAGTCAACATACTGACCTTTCGGTCTGGCTTGTTTTAAATTGCGAGACTCATGTGTAACTTTGGCTTATTGCCGCAAGCTATGCATGAAGTCTGTACATACATATTTCGGACATGGCTTTCGGCTGTGTCCGTTTTTTTGTTGTGCAGTATCACAGAAAGGAATATTATGATCGAACATCTGAAAATATCAGAACTGCCCATACGGAAGCCACTGAAAAAATGGCTCATTGAACGTTATGGAAAGAAGAATGCCGTGAAGATATGGAAAGAAACACACCGAAAATATAATTCATACCTGCGTGATCTCCCGGATTACGGCGGAAAGAAGAATGGCCATGCAATGGCTATATACGGAGGGCTGCTGATATTTGCGTTTTATCCGTCACTTCCCGATGAGCCGCCTGTATCCGAACTGCAGGAGCTTGTGAGCACGACCTTTTTCGGTAAACTGGCTGCAGCAGGCAGGGTATTTGATCTGAACAATCCTGTCTGTATGCGCATCATAGATATGATATTCCGCCGCAGCGGCGACCGCGACAGAAAGGATATAGTAAAATACCCCTGTGGGTTTATCAATGTGGATGTTCCCTATGACAAAAAGGATAAAGCTGCAAGGTACTGCTTCACACAATGTCCCAATGCGGATTTTGCGAAAAAACACGGACTGCTCCATGTCCTGCCGCTGCTGTGTAATTCCGACTATTACGGCATAAGCCGCCTCCATGGGACACTTATACGCCGCGGTACCTGCGGCACGGGGTATATATGCGATTACTGCATCGTGGGAAATAAGAGCCGCCTTGCAGATAAATACACTGTCATTACAGATGAGATGGGCTTTTTAAGGAGCGTGGAGAAAGATGGATAGGACATTTTCCATAGAACACAGCTATGACAAGGTGATAAAACGGATGAATATAGTCATACCTGCAATGATACTGTGCATGATAGGGGACTACTGCATAGGCGCGGAGCCGCGTGGCAGTGAAACAGCGGGTATCATGAGCATGGGCTGGCTCACCATAAGTGATATGCGGATTGCCATATCAAACCTTTTCGGAGCCATAGGCAGCGTTATGTATGCCATAGGTGCGCTTGAATTCATAAGCTTCCTGCTGTACAGGGTAAAGTCCCTTACAAGCAAGACCGACAGGCTCTGGGTGGATATCTATAATGCAGGTCTCGGTCTGGGTTGTGTGTCTTTTATGTATTTTCACATTTCCTGCGGAGAGCTGATACATCATTTCAATGTGCTCTATGATCTGACAGACGGGGATATGGGCAGGATC
>JAFPYQ010000292.1 GCA_017394475.1 Oscillospiraceae bacterium
ATATGTATGCAAGGATGCCCGACAGCAAGCACCCGAGAGTATTTGACGTGCTGTCCTGCGAATTCGGATGCAATGTGGGCCCCGGAACCGGAACAAAGCAGAATATCTTTGATATCCGTACCACTATGACCGAGGTCGAGAGAGAGGCAAGGAGCAGGATGAAGAGCGGCGGCGGCCTTTTCAACAGAGGCGGCGAGGACAGACTCTTCAAGTATTTCGACGATGAGCTGCAGCTTGCAGATTTCATGAGAGCATATAAGGGCTCTATGCCCACACGCATCCCGTCTCCCGCTGATCTTGAACCCATATATCTCAGCATGGGCAAGGAGACCGAGGAAGACAGACATTACGACTGTAAGGCATGTGGTTATCAGAGCTGCCGTGAAATGGCCATCGCTATATTCCGCAAGCTCAACATGCCCGAGAACTGCCTTGTCTACGCTCAGAAGATGCTCAAGGTGGAGCAGAAGGAGCTGACATCCGACAATACCCGCCTTGCGGACATCACAAAGGAATGCACGGAGCTTTCCGAAAAGCTCAGAGAAAGACTGGGTCAGATCGACGAGCATATGGATTCCATCGAGAAGTCCACTACCAAGACCAGCACCCGTGCAGGCGAGGTGAACAATCTGCTGCAGAACATCATCGAATTCTGCTCGGAGAACCCCACCATGGATGCAGACAGTGTTACACAGCTCGTTTCCATCCTCGAGACCACTCAGAAGGCATTCGGCTCGCTTGATAAGAACGTTGCCCGCACCAATGAGAGCTCCGCTGTCATCAACCAGTCCATCGTTGATATCAGAGGACTTGTTGACAGTATCAATGGTGTCCTCAGTGCAGAAGGCACACACTAAGGTCTTACGGCAGTCACAATAGTATGAAAAGCAAAGCCCGACCGCATTGCGATCGGGCTGTATATATCATGATCTGATCGGTGATTTGATGTACGGATACAAAATATCGGGCTTTGCCTCTGCGGAGCGCTTTTTTGAGGCAGAGCACTTTCTTGACAGGTACCTGAAGGGGTATGAGAAAAAGCAGACCAGCTTTTCTTCCGACGGGTCAAGGTCACAGAAGTGGGAAAAACAGGACGGAGACAACACTCTCACGGTGGAGCTGGTGAAAAATATCACCGAATCGGGGATCATGGTCTTTTCCGACGAGGAGATAAAGAAGCTCAAACACGGCGGAATATGGCTATATATAAAGGATATCATCCCTACGATCATCTTTGCGGCCATATACTGGGTGGGCATGCCCTATATCCTGACCCGTGTGCGTTACAAGAACTATTTTATCAAGATCGGCACACTTATAGGACTGGCGGCGGTGATGCTCATACTGAGGCTCATCATAGACGCGGTCAAGAAAAAAATGCCCCGCCCCTCCATGAGGACTCCCCGCCGCTCGAAATTCGTGCAGTACGGCGGAGTGATATCCGTGATACTTTCTGTATTCACCGTACTTGACCAGTTCGGGAAAAGCGTATCGGCAATAGGGGACTACGGGCTTACAAAAGGCGGGTCGTACCTGTATTTCATAAACCTGTTCATATTATCGCCTGTGGCAGTCATCGTCATGCAGCTGATACTGTCCGAGCTGATAAAATACATCATCAGAAACAAAACGAATAAGTAAGATCTTAAAGGAACAAAATGAGACTGAGACCATATATCCACAGGCATGACTTTGAAAAGATACAAAACTGGATCACCGACGAAAGAACTCATGCCATGTGGTGTGCGAACCACATAAAATTCCCCCTTGAAAAAGAGGACTTTGAGCAGACCCTTGACCGCATGTACGGACTCTACGGTGATCTGCCATTCATTGCGGTAACGGATGAGGGCAAGGCGGTAGGATTTATCTGCTGTTCGGTGAACTATGAAACAAATGAGGCCATGCTGGCCTTTGTGCTGGTATCCCCCGAAGAACGGGGCAAAGGGACGGCAGTGGAGATGCTGGGGCTCGCATCCCGCTATTGCTTCGGGATACTCGGAGCTGATACAGTACAGCTCAATGTTTTCGATGCGAACATCCGCGCACGGAAATGCTATGAAAAGGCGGGATTTACCGAGCGGCGCCTTGAAAAGGACGCATTCGCTTACAAAGATGAGCTCTGGGGCAGATGTAATATGGTCCTGAGCAAAACTACATAAAATAAATAGCGGAAGGAATATCCTTCCGCTATCTTCATATATGTGCAAGATTGCGCCTGTATATCATCATAAGGCCGTACATCAGCAGGTGCTCGTTCACGGTGATATCCCTTCTGCAGAGCTGCGTGATGTTCGGAGCCAGGGAGCCTGTCGCCACTGCGAAGAGCTCTTCCCCCAGGCTTTCTTCGATGCGGTCCAGCAGGCCGTCTATCATAGATGCCGAGCCGTACATGAGGCCGCTTTTGAGGCAGTCGGTGGTGTTTTTCCCGATGATGCCCTTTGGTGAGGTGAAGCTCACACGGGGGAGTTGTGAAGCCCGCCCGCACAGTGCCTCCGCGGAAACAGCCACACCGGGGCAAAGCGTCCCTCCGATAAAGCTGCCGTTTTTGTCAACTACACCGATGGTGGTGGAGGTGCCGAAATCTATGAATGCTTTGGGGCACGCCTTCTTGTAGAGCGAGTTTATGGCCACAGCCTGCACCACAAGGTCACTGCCAAGCTGAGCGGGGTTATCTATCAGTATCTTGAGCCCTGTTTTTATGCCGGGGCCTATTATCATAGGCTCTTTCTGACAGAACCTCTTTGCAGCCTTGCTCCACTCCACGGTAACATTGGGCACGACGCTGGATATTATGCAGCCCTTTACATCTGCGGGAGATATGCCGTTGATGGAGAGGGTGTTGTTTATGATGACAAGGTCATCAAATGCGGTGGCACGAAAATCGGACGATATCCGCTCCGTGAAGAGCAGATGATCGTCCTTGTCGTTGTATTCAAAGCAGCCGATCTCGGTGATGGTATTACCGATATCTATTGAAAGAACAGTTTTCATGATGTTATGCGGCATTTACGCCGATGAATTTTGCTTTATTCAGTGCAGTTCCCACGCCCGCAGTCACAAGTCCTGCAGCAACAGGCTCGATGATCATATTGATGCCCACTGCAACAACGAGGAATGCGAAGAAATTGAGGTCACCCTTCCAGCCTGCAACTTCGGGAGTATTGCCGAAGAAGAGGACGAGGCTGCCCATGAAGAACAGAGTGTTCAGAAGTGCTGCAACTATGCCTGTAACAGGATATGCCACATAGTCGTTGGTCTTCTTGGAAAGAAGCTTGAAGACAAATCCTGCACCTGCACCCGCAAGAACACGCGCCAGAACGCAGGATGCGAAGGAAGCGACGATATTGTAGCTTGCAAGAGCGGTACCGAATGGGTCTGCGCCGAAGCACTGTGCAAAGCTTGTGAAGCCGAAAACAGCACCGATGATAGCGCCGCCCACAGGACCCAGTGCGATAGCAGCAATAGAAACAGGGATCATAAGCAGCGAAACACTCAGAGTACCGATCTTAAGATACCCGAGAGGTGTTGCGGACATAAGTACAACGATCGCAGCCATGAGCCCCAGGAGGCACAGTTCCTTTGTGCCGAATTTATTGGTCTTTGTCATAATAAAGCCCTCCTTGTTATTGTTTCCCGCAGGG
>JAFPYQ010000293.1 GCA_017394475.1 Oscillospiraceae bacterium
ATGCCACAGCAGAGTGTGCCTGTTTTTCAAACTTTTCCACCTGTGCCGATGCCTTTTCAAGTGCCGCCTCAAATGTATCAGCAGCCTTTATGGCATCGGATACGGTATCATCGGATGCCTGAGATACAGATACCTTCGACTCCTCTGCGGTGGTGACATCGGTCTCTGCCGCTTTCTTCGTCAGCTCAACAGATGCAGCCGCAGACTGTGCAGGCAAATCGGTAACGGTCTGCGCCGCAGTTCTGACCGTGTTTTCCGCAGGGCGGCTCTCCACTGCTGCCGCTGTTTCCGCCTGCACATTTTCTGTCGTATGGACAGCAGTCTGTGTGGCCTTTTCGGGAGCAGGTCTTTGAACAGGTGCGGGAGCGGGCACAGGCGGAGTATTAACTGCCTGCTGAGGTACACCATAGGATGGCGGCGATGTCCTGCTGCGCTGTGAAGGTGTCCTGTGAAGATCATCGAGATCGGGCGCAAAGATACTGCCGCCATTCCCGCCGGAGACGGCGTTGTTGGCAGATCTGCCGTTTCTGAGGTTTTCGTTCTCTTTTTTGAGAACATCCACCTTATTCATCCAGTATCCTACATCCTCACTGTGACGGTGCTTTTCCTGCACAAGCAGTATTATGAGCACTATCGGAGAGACGAGCCATGCTATGATGATAGCTAATATTACACTTCCCATAAGGATCACAGTCTTTCAGAGCTATAGTGTTTCGGATTCGTTCAGAAATCTCTCTGCTGTCTCTACAACTGTCCTTTGCACTTCTTCCGCGCTGCCGTCCATTTCGGCGCCTGCGGCATTGCTGTGTCCGCCGCCGCCGAGAGCGGCACATATCTTGTCTGCACCTACCCTGCACATGGAACGGACAGATATGCGGCATCTGCCCTTTGTCCTCTCGCGTACCACTATTCCTATCTTTACGCCCTCCACGGTCTCCACCAGGTCATTTATCCCCTCGGTGTCATCGGGAGTGATATCCAGTTCATTGTAATCATCATTGGTGAGCACACTTGATAGTATCTTCCCGCCGGCGTGGAGCTTGAAGCTGCCTGTGAGCCTGTTTTCTATCTTTATGCGCTTTTCGGTGCGGGTGACGTAGAATCGCCTTGCGATGCTCACCACATCCGCATGGCACATACTAAGTTCATACGCGGTGCGCAGCGTATCGGAGTTCACCGTCTCCGAGCGGAAGCACATGGAATCCGTACAGACCCCCACATAGAGGAAATCAGCCATCAGCGCCGATATGGGTACGCCTATGATGCGTATGAGCTCATATATTATCTCCGCACAGGAGCAGGCCTCCGGGGCAACATACTTATACTTTGCCTCTATGGTGTTCACATTGTGATGGTCTATGCACACGGTGATCTTTGCATCACTGTAACGCCCCAGCCTTGCGGGAGCAGCACTGTCAACACTGATATTTATGGTGCGGGAACGTATCTCGCAGTCTGTGCCGTATCTGTCGGTAAGATAATGATAGGGAGCGGGTACAGGGCTGTCACACAGGATGTTCACATTCTTTTTCATCGCCCTGAGCGCCATTGCCAGTGCATAGGCAGAGCCTATGGCATCGCCGTCAGGATTTTTATGATAATATATGCAATAATCGTCATTATCTTCAAGAAAGTCCGCGATGTCTTCAAGGGTAGAATAATGTTCCATCGGATCACCTGCTAACGGTTTATTGTATCTGAAATATTAAGATACTGTGTCCTAATAACTTATCTGCATTATACACTATATTACATAATTTTGTCAACACCCGAAAGGGCAAAAAAAGCACCCCTGCGGGCGTTTTCAGAAAAATATCATCATTTCATCACAAAGGACTTTCCGGTGTTTTTATCGGAAAGCCCTTACATTTTTATAACGTTATTTCCGCTGTTGATAGGCATCTGATGAAAAATATGAATAGATAATAATATGATAATATAGATTTATTCTATTTTTTCAGCTAAATGTTATACTATTCCGCTCCGGAAAGTGCTATACTATAACACGATGAAAGACAGATACAATGACATCATGTACGACACTGCGAATGACATCATAAACAGCATATCATCACGACATCATGAATGACATAACATCCCGACATCATGAGTGACATCAGGGCTATGACACCTTTGAACGGACAAAACGGATAACTTTCATGACCTCGGGTTATCCGACGGCAGCCACGAGAATGACTGTCATTTCGGCTGTTTTTTCTGCAGGCGGAACTGCTTGGGCGTAATGCTCCTGTATTTCCTGAAACTGCGGATAAAATGGCTGGTATCCGAAAACCCCGACTGACGGCTGATGAATGCAAGGTCATGATCGGTGAAGAGCAGGTATTCCTCGGATTTGAATATCCTCATCCTCTCGATGTATTCCTTGCAGCTCATGCCGTACTGCTCGCGGAATTTCACAGCAAATCCCGAATAGCTCATGTGGCATTTTTCGGCGATATCCGCCACACGGATGTTTTCATCAAGGCGGCTGTCGATATATTCGGTTATATTTTCTATGCCGTATATCTCATCCGAATTGACAGGGCAGCTGTTGATATCGAGCCCCTGATCCATCCACTTGCGGACTATACCGAAAATAAGCCTGTAAATATTGGCACGAAGCATGATATCCCTGCCGTAACGATAACCCTCCGCCTCTTGTACGCAGTCGTCGAATATCTCGCGGCAGCATAGTTCGGAGGCTTCTTTTTCGGTAAAATGTATCTGCATATCGTTTTTCCGCGCATAACGCAGGATATTTGATACCGACGGAGCATAGGATGTGGTGTTCGGGAACTTGGCAGGATCGAATTTTATCCCTGCGAACCGTGGGGGCGTCTGCTCAACGGAATATACGGAATGAACAGACAGCGGTGTCAGCAGAATGAACTCCCCTGCCGATACTATATATGATCTGTCATCGCAGGTGATCTCCGCCTTGCCTTCCAACACAAGAATGACCTCCACAAAATAATGCCAGTGGGGCCTTACGGGGAACACCATATAAGAGGTGTCGGAAATAAATGCCTCGATGGGAGAATTGAGGCTGTCCTGCTTTTCAAACAGGGAATGCACAGGCACACCGCCTTTCTTTTGATATTGTACCTTTGATAATAGCATATTTTCACATAAAAATCAAGCATTTTTACGCAAACGTGCAGCTGTCACGTTTTGAACGAAAGGAAATGAAAGCTTTTTTATGAACAGAACTCTCGACCTTACACAGGGAAAGCCCTTCGGGCTGATACTGCGCTTTTTCTTCCCCCTGCTGCTCACAAACACCCTGCAGCAGCTCTATTCCTTTGCGGATACTGCCATAGTCGGCAAGGGTCTCGGAGATGACTCCCTCGCAGCGGTGGGAAATATGTCTTCCCTGTGTTTTCTGATAATCGGCTTTTCCATGGGGCTCTCAAACGGTTTTTCCATACTCATCGCCCAGAGCTTCGGTGAAAAGGACTACGGCAAGCTCCGCAGGACTCTTGCAGCGTCCATAAGGCTCGCGGTGATGATAACCGTGCTGCTCACATTCCTTAGCATGATGTTCCTGAGGACTATCCTCACTATCATGAGGACAGACCCCTCCATAATAAACGAGAGCCTCAGCTACGGCTATATCCTGTTCGGCGGGCTTTTCGCCACCGTGGGCTACAATATGAGCGCAGGAGTGCTCAGAGCCCTCGGGGACAGCAAAACTCCCCTGAAAGCCATAATTATATCCTCGATCATGAACATAACCCTCAACTCCGTTTTCATCTTCTGGTGCAAATGGGGCGTTCAGGGTGCAGCGGCTGCCACAATAATCTCACAGGTATTCTCGGGCGGCTTCTGTGTCAGCAGGCTCATTAAGATAGATATCCTGAAAATGACAAAGAGCGATTTCAGGGATGATCCCGCTATGAATGCAGTGCTGCTCAAAAACGGCATCCCCATGGCGTGCATGAA
>JAFPYQ010000294.1 GCA_017394475.1 Oscillospiraceae bacterium
ACCGGGTTCCCGGACTGCAAGAACGCAAAGAGGCTCGTTAAGCCCACAGGCGGCGTATGCCCCAAGTGCGGCAAAAAGATAATACAGAACAAGTCCAAGAAAGGGCGCACATTCTACGGCTGCGAGGGCTATCCCGACTGTGATTTTGTGACATGGGACAAGCCTGTGGAAAAGAAATGCCCCAACTGCAACGACGGCACCACCATGTTCGAGAAGAAGGGTCATTATTTCTGCGCAAAATGCGGATATGACGAGGTAAAGCCCAAGAACTGATGACTGATCAGGATGCAGATTATAGTCCCGGAGCTTTTATGTGAGCTTCGGGACAGCGTATTATACAAAGGATCATAATGGATATTATCGATGCACATGTACATCTTCCCACACAGGAGATCTGCCCGGATCTCAGATCCAAGAAGGAGCGGCTTCTGCAGGAGCTCGATGAAAACAATGTATCCGCCTGTATAGCTATAGCGGATTCATGGCACGAAAGCGCTATCGGCTCCACCGATGAACTGGTGAAGCTGTTCCCGGAGACAAATGATCCCCGAGTCTATGTAGTAGGCGGCATAAGCCCCTTTGTTTCGTACAGGGAGGATCTTGCAAAATTCAGGGAGCACCTTGATAACGGACGGATAGTCGGTATAAAGCTGTACACGGGTCATGAGCATTTCTATCTTGTCGATGAAAGACTGACAGAGGTATATGAGATGGCACAGGAATACGACGTTCCTGTACTGTTCCATTCCGGCTGGGATGACCCACAGTACGGAGATGTGGACAGAGCTGAGGAAATAGTCGGGAAATATCCCGCTCTTAAGCTGATATGCTGCCACTGCTGGTATCCGGATATCAATAAATGTATGCAGCTCACCCACAGCCCGAATATGTTTTTTGACCTCTCCTCTGTCGCTGATGATGCGGCAGTATTCAACAGCATATCCGTCGATGTAAAAAAGCTTATCGAGACTATCCCCGACAGGGTGATGTTCGGTTCCGACAGTTTCGGATGCAGTATGGCAGAGCATATACGCTCTGTAAACAAACTTGGACTGACACCTGAGATCCTGCAGAAAGTAATGGCAGGAAATGCAAAAAGGGTCTACAGGTTGAAAGGATAAAAATGGTAATACAGATAACAGATGCAGATACAAAAAGAATTGTTGCAAGAAAAGTGCTCGAGGCGCTCCACGACTGGTTCGAAGTGGATGAGAGCAGGGAAAGATATATTACGGAATGTGCAGGGCAGATATTCCTTGCAGACAAAGAGGGCGATGAATATGCGGGCTTTCTCTGCCTAAAACAAACAGGTGATGCCACCGTTGAGCTTGCTGTCATGGGCGTTCTGAAAGAATACCACCGCAGAGGCATCGGAAAAAGCCTGTTTGAAGAGGCCAAAAAGATAGCTGTACAGAACGGATATTCATTTTTGCAGGTAAAGACCGTACAGATGGGCGTATACGAGGATTATGACATCACAAACCGTTTCTACCTGTCCTGCGGTTTCAGGGAATTTGAAGTGATAAAGGAGATATGGGGAGAGGACAATCCCTGCCAGATATATGTGATGTATCTTAAGTGATCGCCGAAACCATTGTCGCTTATACACAAAACAAGCCATAGCGTCCGCCACAAACGGCCGCTATGGCTTTTCATTTATAGTATCATATTCAAATATGTCACCCGCTGCGAAAAACGGCGGGTGACATACGTTCATGATATCAGCTGTCCCTTACAGGGATCTGTTTTATGTGGATCAGACACAGCCCTGAGCCTTCATAGCCTCAGCTACCTTGAGGAAGCCTGCTATGTTAGCGCCAGCCATGTAGTTGCCTTCCATGCCATATTCCTTAGCAGCCTCATCGCAAGCCTTGAATATGGATACCATGATGCCGTGGAGCTTAGCATCTACCTCTTCAAATGTACAGGAAAGTCTCTCGGAGTTCTGGGACATCTCAAGACCGGATGTAGCTACGCCACCTGCGTTAGCAGCCTTAGCGGGACCATAGAGAAGACCATTTTCAAGATATGTGTTGATAGCCTCGGGAGTAGAAGGCATATTTGCACCTTCAGCTATAGCGAATGCACCGTTTGCAACGATAGCCTTTGCACCTGCAGCATCGATCTCGTTCTGAGTTGCGCAGGGAAGAGCAATGTCGATCTTGATGTCGCCGGAATTGCTCTTGAGGGTCCATACGCTGCCCTCATGGTACTCTGCGTTCTTGTGGGAAGTTCTGCCGATGTATTCCTTGATCCTCTTTCTCTCAACTTCCTTGAGCTGCTTTACAACATCGAGCTCGATTCCGTCGGGATCGTATACATAACCGTTGGAGTCGGAAACAGTAACGACCTTAGCACCGAACTGTGTAGCCTTCTCGGTAGCATAGATAGCAACGTTGCCGGAACCGGAGATAGCTACTGTCTTGCCGTCAAAGCTCTTGCCGTTAGCTGCGAGCATTTCCTTGGTGAAGTAGCAGAGACCATAACCTGTAGCCTCTGTTCTTGCGAGAGAACCGCCGTAGGTGAGGCCCTTACCTGTGAGAACGCCTGTGAACTCGTTGCGGAGCCTCTTGTACTGACCGAACATAAAGCCTATCTCTCTTGCACCTGTTCCGATATCACCAGCGGGAACATCTGTATCAGCACCGATGTGCTTGGAAAGCTCAGTCATGAAGGACTGGCAGAAACGCATTACCTCAGCATCGCTCTTGCCCTTGGGATCGAAGTCGGAACCGCCCTTGCCGCCGCCCATGGGGAGAGTTGTAAGGCTGTTCTTGAATACCTGCTCAAAACCCAGGAACTTGATTATACCGATATATACGGAGGGATGAAGTCTGATACCGCCCTTGTAAGGACCGATAGCAGAGTTGAACTGTACTCTGAAACCTCTGTTTACCTGTACCTTGCCGTTGTCATCTACCCAGGGAACTCTGAATATTATCTGTCTCTCAGGCTCAACGAGTCTGTCAAGAACGCCTGCATCAACGAGATCCTGTCTCTTGTTGATAACGGGCTCAAGGGTCTCTATGACCTCTGTTACAGCCTGGATGAATTCAGGCTCGCCCTTGTTGCGGTCCTTTACCTTTTCGATAAGGTCGATGAGATACTGATTAGTGAGTGCCATAACCGTTTCCTCCGTATATTGTAAATTGATTGATTGGGATACATTGTTAAATCGCGTCAAAAAAATTGAAATAATAATACTATAAAATTTCAAATCCGCATATCTTCAAAGTCTCAACTCTGTCTATTATAGCACTTATCATATAATTATGCAATTCTCAAAATGAATTATCTTAAAAAAAATCCTGCATATTTTTTCAGCAATATGCACAAAGGCGGCGGGGCATATTTTATGTCCCGCCGCATCACAGGCGTCATAGCCTGCTTTTTACATATTTGTGCGCTCAAGGCTCATTTCCGTTTAAGCAGTAGATCGTGCTCATCTCAAACGGGGCACACAGCTTGCGGTCATTTACCTTTGCCGAACAGTGAACCGCTCTTGCCCGCAGCCTGCTTTTCGGGGAGCTTCATGGTGAAGAGCAGGTCGGTGGTGAATACCTTGACTGCTGCATACATGGTGGCGCCCAAAAATACGAGCTGGTAGACAAGGCCGCCGATGAACGCCGCATGGTTTTGGAATATCAGATTATTCAGAGCCGTATATGTATGGGTGAAGGGTATGGCGTACAGTATCATCTTAGGTACTATGCCCATGGAGTTTATGTCCATGAACATGGTGATGAAGAAAGGCACCATAGTCAGTATCATCACAGGCATGAGCAGTGTTGACAGAGACTGTATGTCTGTCGCCATCGCACCGATTATGAGAGATGCACAAAGTCCTATCGCAAGGCCTATGAAGAGCTCCAGGAACACAAGGAATATCTGGCCGCCGGAAATGCCGATGCCAAGCTGCATGAGTGCTTCCACAGGGTTAGTGGTAACAGCCTCGTTGATGGCTTCATTTATCTCGGAAGACGCCGGACCCACATTCATCATGCTGACCATCTTGTTGCCCGTCATACCGTTGAGATAGAATGCAAAGCCTATCATAGTCGTGAGGGCGTTGAGGAGAGCAACGACTATGGCAGCTACAACCTTTGCCACAAGCACACCTATCCTTGAAACAGGGGATGAGAGCAGTGTCTCAAGGGTCTTATCGATCTTCTCCGTGGAGATGGCGGTCATTATCATCTGTGATGCCATCATGAGCAGGAAGAAGATGGCCATAGGCATTACGACGCTCACTGCCATGAGCATACCGGAAACCATTTCCGGAGCTATCTCTGCTGTCCTGCCGTTTGCCACGGTGAACTGCACCACTGTGGAGGGAGCCTCATAGGTCTCTATCTGTTCCTCGGTGACATCAAGGAAGTTATCATGATAGTATTTCTGCAGATAGTCGCTTATCATTTCGGGAGTGCCGCCGTCGGTGCCGCTGTCTATCATGTTTGCAAGGCCTGTACCGGTGACCTTGGTGACAAATTTGAGTTTGGCGGACTTTCCGCTCTCTGCATCCGCAGAAAAGCCCTCGGGGATTATGAGTATGCTTTTCAGATCATTCTCTTCGAGCACGCTGCTGTAATCATCACCATTCCCGCTGTATGACAGGAGCTTTACCTCTGTACCCTCTGCGCGGAAATCATCGAGCATCTTCTTTGAAAGATCGCCCGTATCAAGGTTTATGAGGGTGATCGTTCCGTCATTCTTGTCAAGCTCATCGAGCTTGCCCATAGTGTTGCCCATGACCTGACCGAGCATAATGAACAGAGCCATAGTGAATATCATCGAAAAGATTGCCTGTCTTGTGAGGAGCTGTCCCAGTTCCTTTTTTAGAAGATTTCCGAAGCCCATCACACATTCACCACCTTTTCAAATACCTCTTCGAGATTGGCTGCATTATAGTGCTCCTTGATCTCATCTATCCTGCCCACCTCGAGCAGGTGACCGTGGGAGATTATGCCCACTCTGTCGGAAACATACTCTATTTCCAGCATATTGTGGGAGGAGAGCAGAAAGCTCATGCCCTCTTCCCTGGAGAGCTTCTTTATGGTCTTTCTTATCTCCAGGGCGTTGATGACATCAAGTCCGGAGGTAGCCTCATCGAGTATGGCAAGGGAAGGCCTTGTCATTACTGCGCGGGAAAGCAGCAGCTTTCTTATCATACCTCTTGAATAGCCGTTTATCTTTTCCTCGAGCCTGTCACCCAGACCGCACATATTCACGGCTCTTTCCACATATTTTTCTATCTGTGCCTTATCCGAAGAAAAAAGCCCTGCCATGAAGTAAAGGTAATCTATGCCCTTCATGGTCTTGTATGCGCCTGCCTCATCGGGCAGGTATGTTATATTTTCCCTGACCTTTGCAGGCTCCTTGACGATGCTGTGACCGTTCACCACCGCATCTCCCTGGGTGGGGGTAAGAAGGGTGGCTATCATTCTGATCGTGGTGGTCTTTCCCGCACCATTAGGTCCGATAAGAGCGAATATCTCACCCTCGTTCACTTCAAAGCTCACGTTCTCAACGGCATTCGTGCCTTTCTTATAGCATTTGGTGAGCCCGTTTACACTTAGTACTGCCATGATCGTTCCATCTCCATTTTTAAAGTGTGGAGCATATACCCCACACTCATTTTTGTCATATCAGCTGATCGCCATCATATATACCGCATTTCCGAGATAATACAATGCAACTACCCAGAAGGAAGGGCGACTAAACAGGATTTTTGCGGTGTATTCCGAAGTCTTGGGCACAGGAGCATCATAGCCCTCTATGCAGCGGTCTTCATCGGTTATCCTGCCGTTCTTTCTGAGGAATATGATGAGCAGCGGGATACCCACAAGGGCACATACTCCGAAATATATCATCACTGCAGAGCTTTCTTTGAAGATTAGCTCGCTTGCCATAGCATTGAGATTGAGGAAGAAATGTGCGATGATAGTGGGGATTATGCTGCCTGCCTTCACAGCTATGTAGCCTAAGAGCAGTCCCACAAAGAAGGTATTGAAGAACTGCGCGAAATTGCCGTGCATGAGTGAGAACAGTGCTGCAGA
>JAFPYQ010000295.1 GCA_017394475.1 Oscillospiraceae bacterium
CCATGGTGTTTTCTCCTTCTATTATGTGCCAGCCGATAAGCTGTCAGCGCATTCGCAGTATTTGTGATAAATGGTCACAGGTCTTTGATACCATCCTGCCAAAACCGCCCGCAATGCAAGTCGTGTTGAAATTCGTGGGACCCGATAAAAAACTACTCACAAAGTTCCCGACAACTGCTGCATGTGCCGTAGAATACCGTCCTCAGCGGGTTTATTCGAAATCCGTGATGCTCCTCCAGGTGCTCGCCCAGCTGTTCGAGCTCATCGCAGCTTATATGGAACAGCTTTCCGCACTTGTCGCACTTTGCATGGAAGCAGGTGCCGTGGACATGGGAATTGGCGGCGTATTCAAAGCAGGCAGGGGATCCCTGATCTATTATATATTTGGTGACGATGCCCTCGTCCACCATTTTTTCGAGCTGGCGGTATACCGTCGCCTGACCCACCGAGTGGTTCTCATCACGCAGGAACCCGCACACATCGTTGACAGTGACGTGTCCGTCGGTGGAACTGCGCAGGAATTCTATTATAAGCTCTCTCTGTTTGGTCTTATACTGCATATTATCCCTTTTGTTCAGCCTTGTTTCCGATGTCGTCGCAGACATCATAGGCGTATTTGAATATGTATGTGCGGTGGATGTATTCCTCGGCATAGCTCCTGTCATCCATGGAATGGACGACCTTTATCATGGCGAAGGTGAATATGGCACAGAGGACAACACCGCTTGCAAGCCCTAATATCCCGCCTGCCAGCTTGTCGATATCCTGGGCGGGCTTTGATCGTCTGAGAATTGCGTAGACTATTGACATTACCACAGCGGAGACCAGCTTTACCACGCAGAACACCAGCGCACGCATGATATTTTCGATAAGGTGTATCATTCGCGGGCGGATGTAGGTCCTTTCCACATATTCCGTGATGGTGGTGTTGCTCCTGCCCAGGGCATCATCCATGATGATATTGAGGATGTTGGTGTCCGTAGAGATCTCCTTCATGGTGCTTTTGCTGATATACGCAAAGAAGGGGAGACGGGCATTTACGCTGTCGCGGGTGGTATCGGAAAGCTCGTCCACTATCTTTTTCAGCTTTTCTATGCTCTCCTCCGGCGAGGGCAGGGGGGACTTGTCCTTTTCCTCTGTTTCATCGGGATCAAGAAAGTCATCCACAGCCTTTTTTATGCCGTCCTTGACAGCCTGTTCCAGCCTTTTCCCGGCCTCTTCCTTGAAATTGTCCAGCGCCTCGTCCACATGCTTTGTGATGAACGGCCGCCACTTCTCATCGTAGTATTTCTCCGCCATATCCGCAGTAACGAACAGATTTGCCGCCAGCAAAGACACAAAGGAGAATACGATGGCAAGTACCGCTCTGACAGCACCCTTTCTCAGTCCCACGAGGATGCTGACTACCAGCATCAGGACTATGACCACATCAAAGTACTGATACAGTTCCAGTTCCATTTTTTCCTCACTGATTATCGTTGTACAGCACCATGTGATCCTTTTTCTCACGGTGGATGTTGGTACTGAGCACCAGCCCGATGCCTATGTATGTGGCAAGAGCAGATGTGCCGCCCTGTGAAAGGAAGGGCAGGGGGACGCCGATGACGGGCATCACCCCGAATACCATGCCGAGATTGAGCACACAGTGTATCACTATCATGGCATAAACGCCGATGCAGATGTATTTGCCCAGAAGGTCGCGGGTCCTGAAGGAGTCAAGCAGTATCTTGATGGTGAGCACCATGAATATCACGATCACCGCAACACAGCCCACAAAGCCGAAGCACTGGCCGATGTATGTGAAGATGAAGTCGCTCACCACTTCCGGTACCTTAACATATTCCGAGGCGTGGAGCCCCTTTCCGTAGGCAAGTCCCGAGCCCAGTGCCAGCTTGCTCATGCGCTGATGATAGCCGATGCCGAGAGGGTCCAGCTCATCATTGAACAGCACAAGGAAGCGCATCTTCTGGAAATCCTTCATCACATAGTTCCAGACCGCGTAGAGCCCTATGGGCAGGGCTATGAGGATGGGCAGTATATATTTGAGGGAGAGCCCTGCGGAAAACATCATAATGGCGAATATGGCCATGAAGACCACCGCAGTACCGTCATCACCCTGCAGGATGACTATGCCCGTGGGTATTGCCGCATGAAAGCACAGCAACAGGAAATTGCCGAAATTGTTGAGCTCGTCCCCCACCTTGGAAAGGTGCAGGGCGAAGGTGGTGATAAAGGTTATCTTGAGGAGCTCCGAGGGCTGTATGGTTATGAATTTGAGGTCGAGCCACGCCTTGTCATCCGCCACCTCGATGCCCAGCGGGGTGAACACCAGCAGCGACAGTATTATCGCCACCGGAGCATAGAGGAAATACAGCTTGATTATCTTGCTGTAATCGAAGAAGCTCATCACCAGTGCTATAAGGAGTGACGCCCCCGAAATGAGCGCCTGTGTCTTGTACAGTGATGAAGTGGCATTCACCGTCATGGCATTGTTTATCACGATAGAGCGCAGCAGTATCACGCTTGCCACGGAAAGCACCGCGCATAATATCACGAGCAGCTTGTCGAGCCGCTGAATGTAAAGATTTATTCTTTCGGAGAGTTTCATGTTTGTTTGTTGTTGCAGGCAGTCAGCAGATGTACAAGCGGCCGGTCATAAAGCGGTCAGCGAACGCTTGCGAAGCTGTCTGACTGCTTTATGAACGCTGTGCGTTCATGAGCTCTGCCACCTCGTCCCTGTCGGGCATAGCGGGGATGGCTCCTGTCCGTGTGGAGGTGAGGGCGCCGCAGGCGTTGCCCGTCATGGCAGCCTCTCTTATGTCGGAGGGCTCAAGGTCGGAAAGGTCCTTCCTGCTTTCGCAGAGGGTGTGAAGAAAACCGCCGAAGAAGCTGTCACCGGAGCCTAAGGTATCTATGGACTTCACCTTGAAAGCGGGATAGGTCTCAATGAGCTACGGCGTGGCGATGACACATCCCTTTGCACCCTGTGTGATGCAGAGTATCTTCGTGCCGTATTCAAACATCTTTGCGATGGAGGAGAACATGGTCTCGCAGTCGGTGATGAGCTTCAGTTCATCCTCGGAGACCTTGACGATATCTGCATAGCGTACAGCACTGCGTATGGTCCGTTGTGCGGTCTCTATGTCCTTCCAGAGCCGCGGCCTGTAATTGGGGTCGTAGGATACCAGCTTGCCCTTGCATTTTGCGTATTCAACGCTGTTGAGCACAGCTGTCCTGGAGGGTTCCGATGAAAGGCACAGCGAGCCGAAGTGGAGTATCCTGCAGTTATCTATCATCTCACGGTTGACCTCACCGTATCTCAGATTAAGGTCGGCGGAAAGGCTCTCATCGCGGTAGAACACAAAATCGCGCTCCCCGTCCTCATCGTTTTTCACAAAGGCCAGAGTGGTCTTGTAGTTGGGGTCGAGGATAAGTCCCGATGTGTCTATATTGTATTTTCTGAGCTCCTACTTCAGGAAAAAGCCGAACATATCCCTGCCGGTCTTCCCGATAAAGCCTGTCTTTGAGCCCAGCTTTGCAGCCATAGCGCAGACATTCGCAGGAGCGCCCCCTGCATTCTGCACATAGGTGTATGCACCTTCCGGGGATATCCTGCAGGTAAGGTCGATGAGCACCTCACCTATGGATACTATATCAAAACTATTCATACCAATGATGGAAAAATGTACGCTTAGATGTACATTATGGATCACGAATTTCTTTTCTTACTATCTCTATCTGTTCCATCAGCGCCCAAAGGGCTTCGCTTTCGGGGACCTTCTTCACGGTCTGCCCCTTGCGGAAGACTATGGCAGTGCCGTTGCCGCCTGCGATGCCCACATCGGCTTCACGGGCCTCTCCCGGGCCGTTGACTATGCAGCCCATAACAGCCACTGTGATGTTTTCGGGGATATCCTGGATAAGCTCCTCGACTTTGTGGGCAAGGCCTATGAGATCCACCTGAGTGCGCCCGCAGGTAGGGCAGGCGATGAGCCTTGCACCTGTCCCCATGCCGATGGCTCTTAGGATATCCTTTGCAGCGTATATCTCCTTTATGGGGTCATCCGTGAGGGATACCCTTATGGTCTCGCCTATGCCGTCGCAAAGCAGTGAGCCTATACCCACAGATGACTTGATAAGCCCCATGCGCTCTGTGCCCGCCTCTGTTACGCCTAAGTGCAGCGGGTAGGGGCATTTCTCCCTTGCAAGACGGTATGCCTTTATCATAGTGGGCACATCCGAAGATTTTATGGAGATGACTATATCCTCAAAATCGCACTGTTCCAGGAGCCTTGCGTGGTTCATGGCGCTTTCCGTGAGAGCTTGTGCAGTGGGTGCGCCGTATTTTTCCAGCAGTTCCTTTTCAAGGGAGCCGGAATTGACGCCTATCCTTATGGGGATGTGCTTTTCGCGGCAGATGTCTGCCACAGCGCGCACTTTGTCCATGCCGCCGATGTTGCCGGGGTTTATGCGTATCTTGTCCACCCCTGCAGACGCACATTCAAGGGCTATCTTGTAGTCAAAGTGGATATCCGCCACAAGGGGTATGGATATCTCCTTCTTTATGGCTTCTATCAGCCGCACATCCTTCATGCGGGGGACAGACACGCGGACTATCTCACAGCCCGCCTTTTCAAGGGCAGCCGCCTGTCTCACATTGCCCTGTACATCATCCGCAGGGACATTGAGCATCGACTGTATATATATCTTACCGCCGCCGAGTGTGAGCCCGCCGACGTTTACTTTTCTTATTTCCATAGAAGATCAATTAAGATAATGCATCACCATAGCCGCAGTCTGCGGTGTGAAAAGGTTCCTTACATCCTTGAATGTAACGGCCAGCATCAGCAGCATCAGCAAAGCAAAGCCTGCGAAATGCACTGCGCCCTCTGCCTGTGCGGAAAGGGGCTTGCGGCGTATGGCCTCGATGAGGAGAAATACGAACCTGCCGCCGTCCAGAGCGGGCAGGGGAAGGAGGTTGAATATGCCAACATTGACGGTTATGAGCATGGCCATATCCAGGAGATACCCTATGTCAAAGCCCACCTGCTGTGCAGTCTGGGATATGGTGGAAACTATGCCCACAGGCCCCTGCAGGTCGTTGAGACCGTATTTGCCCGTGATAAGGTCATACAGGGAAATGAGCACCAGCCTTGCATAGTACATGAAACTGCGGGCTGCACAG
>JAFPYQ010000029.1 GCA_017394475.1 Oscillospiraceae bacterium
CCTCACCGACCCCACTATGGGCGGTGTAACAGCCAGCTTTGCGGCTTTAGGCGATGTTATCATGGCAGAACCGGGAGCGGCTGTGGGCTTTGCGGGCAAGAGAGTCATCAAGCAGACCATAGGCGAGGAGCTCCCCGAGGGATTCCAGACCTCCGAGTTCCTGCAGGAACACGGCATGGTAGACGGTATCGTGCAGAGAAAGCGCGAACGCCAGATGATACAGTTCTTTGCCCTTGCCAACAGGCAGAGGAACGGCTACAACAATTTCACGGCGGATGTGAAGGCAGGCTTTTTCTCCTCCATTTCCGACCGCATCAGGAACACGCTTTCACCCGCCAAGCCCAAGACCGCATGGGAAAAGGTCAAGGACAACCGCGGCCAGACAAGACCATCCGCACTTGAATACATCAGGGAGATGTTCGATGTATTCGTAGAGCTCAAGGGCGACAGGCTCTACCGTGATGACGGAGCGCTCATCGGCGGTATCGCCATGCTCTCCGGTCAGCCTGTGACAGTCGTTGCGGATTACAGGGGCAAGAACATACAGGAGCATATGTCCAGGAATTTCGGCATGCCCATGCCTGAAGGCTACCGCAAGGCGCTGAGGCTCATGAAGCAGGCAGAAAAGTTCAACAGACCCGTCATCTCCTTTGTCAATACCCAGGGAGCATATCCCGGAGTAGGGGCTGAACAGCGCGGTCAGGGCTGGGCGATAGCTCAGAACCTGCTTGAACTTTCAACACTGAAAGTCCCCGTGCTGGTAATCGTCATCGGCGAAGGCGGCAGCGGCGGCGCACTGGCTACTGCAGTGGGCGATGAGGTGTGGATGCTTGAAAATGCCACATACTCCATCCTTTCCCCCGAGGGCTATGCCTCTATCCTCTGGAAGGATTCGAGCAGGGCGCCCGAGGCAGCCGAGCGGATGCGCATAACAGCCAAGGATCTCAAAGAGCTGGGCGTTATTGATAGGATAATCCCCGAGTTCAAGGGTGCCAGCAAGGAAAATATCGGTGAGATATCCAGATACATGAAGCAGGAGATCGTGAAGTTCCTCAAAAAGGCAAGCAGTCTCAGCAAGGATGATCTGGTGGCAAAGAGATACGACCGTTTCAGAAAGTATTGATCTTAAAGGAGATAGGTTTTAAGCGATGAGTACAAGTGAAAAGATAGCTCTGATAGAATCCTGCATGGATATTGAAGAAGGAACACTGTCCCTGAATGACAAGCTGACGGATTATGAGGAATGGGACTCGCTCACAGCTTTATCGGTCTTTGCGGCAGCAGAGGAAAAGTATGACAAGATGATCTCCGGAAAAGCTCAGGAGCAGGTAGAAACTGTTTCGGATATAGTGGAGCTCTTGGGTTGACTTTGATCATCCGGCACAGATCGCGCCATAGTATCCGATGACTTGGGATACTATGGCTTTTTTATAAGCAGGAGGGAATGATATGAGTACGATAATGGAGTTTCTGGCTGTATATGCGGTAATTGTTTTCGGAATATTCGGGCTGATACAGCTCATCACGAAAAAGCTGGGCAAAAACATATCATCATACCTGATATTTGGTATCGCAGACATAGCCGTTGCTCTGATCATCACGATAGTCGCCCTTCTGGA
>JAFPYQ010000296.1 GCA_017394475.1 Oscillospiraceae bacterium
GCTCATCCTCCTCAACGGTGGTAGTTGAGGAATTCCTCACAGGCCCCGAGGTGTCCGTTCTCTCCTTTACCGACGGCAACACTGTTGTCCCCATGGTATCGAGCATGGATCACAAGCGTGCCTATGACAATGACGAAGGCCTCAACACAGGCGGCATGGGCACCGTGGCACCCAATCCCTACTACACGGATGCTGTGGCAAAGGAGTGCATGGAAACTATATTCCTGCCCACCATAAAGGCTATGAAGGCTGAGGGGCGCACCTTCAAGGGCTGCCTCTACTTCGGTCTTATGATAACCTCCAAGGGTCCCAAGGTGATAGAATACAACTGCCGCTTCGGCGATCCCGAGACACAGGTGGTGCTCCCTCTCCTTGACAGTGACCTCTGCGATATATTCGAGGCAGTTTACAAGGGTACACTTTCGGATATGGACATAAAGTGGAAGAATGAGAACTGTGCCTGCGTCGTTATGGCATCGGGCGGTTATCCCGTATCCTACAAAAAGGATATCCCCATGAAGGGCTTTGACGACAAGGGACAGGTGGAAGGCGCATTCGTATACCATGCAGGTACCAAGTTTGAAGACGGTGTGTTCAAAACATCCGGCGGCAGAGTTATCGGTGTCACAGCCACGGGCGATACCTTGCAGGCAGCTCTTGACAAGGCATACAAGGCAGTTGACAAGATAACCTTTGAAGGTGCGCATTTCAGGCATGATATTGGTCAGAGGGCTTTGTTAGTTGATTGTGAGGGGATAATATGATCAAAAAAAATCTGCATATCTATATTCTTTTTTTCTTTTTGATAACAACTTTTATAGGCAATCCAGTATCGGCAGAAACCGCAAAACACATTTCTGATACAAAAGAGATTTCTGGATTTGTTGATCAGTTTTTCACCGGTTTCTATGAAACTATTTATCTTGAAAACAGACAATTTGATCTGGATAAATATATCATCCCTGATTCTGGTTTTTACAGATATACCGATTCCAAGATGTCAATACTTACTGAACGGGCACAAATGGGAGGTATCAAGACCGATTTTTCTGTACAGATTAACGTATATGATATCAAACAAAACGAATTGGGATATTCTGTATATGCCGGAATAAGTCTTGACTTCAAATACCAAGAATGTGATGAATGGTCGGGAATTGGAAGAAATACTATTTGTGAGGTCGTTCAAAAAGACGGTTCACTATATATTGCATCTGCATATATAAATGATGACATAGATTCGGCAATTATAGGAAACTATCGTTTAAGCGGAGGTCTTAAGAGCTTTGATATTCAGAAAAATGCGGAAGATTGGACTGACGAAGAGTACTCCACCACTCATATCAAAGCATTATGCGATTTAAAGATGTAAAGGAGAAAAAAATGAGCAATTTAAATATAGTATGCCTCGATCTTGAAGGCGTACTGGTTCCCGAGATATGGATAGCATTCTCACAGGAGAGCGGCATCCCCGAGCTCAAAAGGACGACCCGTGATGAGCCCGACTACAACAAGCTGATGAACTGGAGGATCGGCATCCTCAAAGAGCATGGTCTTGGTCTCAAAGAGATACAGGAGACCATATCAAAGATCGATCCCCTGCCCGGTGCAAAGGAGTTCCTTGACAGCCTGCGCGATATGACACAGGTCATCATCCTCAGCGATACCTTCACACAGTTTGCGCATCCCCTTATGAAAAAGCTTGGTCTCCCCACCATCTTCTGCAATACTCTCGAGGTTGCTGAAAGCGGCGAGATAACAGGCTTCAGGATGCGCTGCGAGAACGGCAAGCTGAACACCGTCAAGGCGCTGCAGTCCGTGGGCTTTGATACCATTGCATCGGGTGACAGCTACAACGATCTCGGCATGATAAAGGCTTCAAAGGCAGGCTTCCTGTTCAGATCCACCGATAAGATCAAGGCTGATAATCCCGATCTCCCTGCATTTGAGGAGTATGACGATCTCCTTGAAGCCATCAGAAAAGCTCTCTGATTGACCGGTCAAAGGAAGTGTTACAATGTCTCCGGTAGATCTGGATGATATTCTGGGGCAGCATATCGAATTCCCCCTGCCGCTGTGGCTGCATATACTGTTTGCGCTGCTGTCGGTGTCGGGTCTCATATTTGCATACTCAAAGCTGCACCACAAATACGAACTGTATCTGATAATAGGCATCCTTTCCACATTTCTTGTGTACCTTGCGTACCCCAATGACATCATATTCTATATCCTTGGTATCGAGGAATTCGTCATCTTAGGTCTGGCGATACACGATATGCACAGGGTGGAAAAGGAAAACGCCGCAAAGGAAAAGGCGGCACTTGAAAAAAAGAAGGATGCGGAAAGCCCTGATACAGAGGACAACGAGGAACAGGCCTGATAGCCTTCCCCTCAATAATTCCGATGATATCGGAAAAGGAAGTGTTAATATTGTCACCGTCAATTGATCTTAGTGAGATCATGGGACGCCATATCGAATTCCCCCTGCCGCTGTGGCTGCATATACTGTTTGCGGTGTTGTCTGTGGCAGGACTGGCATTTGCATATTCAAAACAGCATCACAAATACGAGCTGTATCTCATAATAGGCATACTTTCCACTTTTCTTGTATACCTTGCGTACCCCAATGACATCATATTCTATATCCTTGGTGTGGAGGAATTCGTCCTCATGGGAATGGCGGCATTCGATATGCATAAAGTGGAAAAGGAAAATGCTGCAAAGGAAAAGGCACTGTCCGAAAAAGGCCGTGACGATGCCGATGCAAATGAGACCCTGCAGGCCAAATGATACTGTACTATTGTTCTGCCCATGAAAGGAGTGTGACATAATGGAACTGCGTTCATTCTATTTAGGCGATGTCTTTGATGCCTATGAGTTTTTCGGAGCTCACACCGGCCCGGACGGCACTGCTGTCAGGACCTACGCTCCTGCTGCCTACCGCGTGAACATCATCGGCGAATGGACAGACTGGCAGGAGGAGGA
>JAFPYQ010000297.1 GCA_017394475.1 Oscillospiraceae bacterium
ACCGCAGGATGAGACTGGACAGCATATTCATCGAACTCATATTTATCAAAATGTGACGGGATAATGGTTCGAGCCCAGCCCTTGTTGATATTTGAAAATCTGCCGTCGAAGCTTTTGTTCTTGACAGTAGCTGCAAGCACCCACATTGTACGGTCATATCCGAACTCATCGAATATATCACTAACGCAGCTGGTATCAAGGTGCATACCGTCGAAATGAGTGCGTATTGCTTCTTCGATAGCCTCCTTGCATTTGATGTTCTCCTTCTTGCTTTCCTGATACTCTTTAAGCTCATTTTCGTATTTTGCGGTTTCCCACGAATACTTGTATATACGTCCTTTCATATCACATCATCTCCTCATCGCAGTAATTGAAGAGCGGACAATCATCGCAGTTTTTATAGTTTCTGCATATCGCCTCTATTTCGTCCTCGGTAAGTGGTCTGCCGCCGTATTCTTCCTCCTCATCTTCGGGAACAGATACCGATAAGCAGGCGTTACCGTTTACGCAGGAGAGCTCGACTTCCGCAGGTATCCCTTCGCTTGTAAACAGCCCAGTATACGTTGTTTTACCGTTAGCCATTACAGTCTGTGTTGATATTACTCTTTTCATATTATTATTCTCCCTTCTTCAGTCAGGGTTCCGGTCAGATCAAAGAAAGATGCCTGTCCGTCACCGTTATATAACTCAAAAATATCGAAATTTGCGATGATGAACTCATCGTATGTCGCTCCAGCTTCATTATGGAGCACCATACTGTGAGGTCTGGTTATCCTCATCTTATACCAGATATCCTCACAGTAAAGCTGATCTATGAAATCACATTCATTGTACGATAGTATAACTTTTCCCTTGCACTCAAGTAATACATCATGCAGCGCTCTGTGCTTTGCATCTCCGAACAGCGGAACTCCGCTGTAGCATTTCTCCGCCATATAGTATGGCGGATCGCTGTAAAATATGGTCGTTGGGCTGTCATGAAGCCTTATTATGTCAATACAATCCCTGTTGTCTACAGCCAGATACTGAAATGCTCTTGATGCTTCATTGATAAGACGTATCGCTGTTTCAGCGTTGATCCCCTTGCAAGCCCAGCTTTTTCCCGTAGCTGAAAAGCTGCATTTCATAAGAATAAGGAACATGAGAGCATCGAAGAGTTCGGGATCGTTTTCCTTATCCCTGTATATATCCCACGCTCTCTGAACAGTCATCCAGGTATGCTGCTTGTCCTGAATATCTGCTGCTTTATTAAGCATTTTAAGGGATGAGTCATAAAAGTCGCCGAATGTGTCTGATTTATAAAAAACAAGACAGCAAGCATTGAATTGATCGCGTATATTCGCAAATATACGTTGTTCGATCTCATCTATCAGCTTGCTGTCTTTTCCGAATGCATCTGCGAAAGCGTTTACAAGATCTCTGCACCGAGTCTTGATGATAGTATAGAAGTTTGTCAGGTGCTGGTTATAGTCGTTATATATCTGAATAGGTGCGTACTTTCCTGAAAGCGATACCGAGCCTCCGCCGCCGAATACATCCACGAATTTGTTCTGCCCTTCGGGGATTATCCGCTTTATGACGGGAAGGAGTACCGTTTTACCGCCGATCCACGGTATCGGAGGTTCGCACCCTGTGGTTATAATGCCTCTCATTGTACTCCTTTCCGGAGTTAACTCATCGTTACCTCCATTTCTTCATCCTCGCTTTCTTCCGGTTCATCATAAACTGACGTAACATTGACATATTCTCCAAATATGGAGAGCGCCTTCCTGTAGTCTCCCGATGACATGATGCGGTCGCACATCTCTTTAGCCTGTTCAGCCATGCCGTTCCTCTTGAGAGTTTTTGATGCTATTCCCATAAGGTTAAAGATATTCCCGTCTTCACCGACCAGCGGACAATCAGGCTTTTTCTGCTCCTGTGCAGGCTTTTCTTCAATAAAACCGCCAAGCCTGTTCGGTACATAGTCTGAAAGCCATGTGCCGCCGAACTGCTCATGTGTCTGTAAACGCCACATTGCAAGCTTTCCGATATCAAGCTCCACATCTTCAAACGGAAACATGATATTAGTAAGTCCTTCGTTCTCAAAAACATACAGTTTATCGAACGGGGATCTTAGTATATCGGCGTCGGCAAGAGTTGAGTTGATGCCGTCAGCCCATTCCTGCATATCACCGCCACAGCCCTGTAGTATGAGACCTTCCTTGTTACTCATTTTTCGCAGATCCTCGGTTGTGATATTTATAATCTCAGCCTCTGGAAGTTCATAGCAGTTCTGCATACTCATTTTCTCAGTATCACACTTCTCA
>JAFPYQ010000298.1 GCA_017394475.1 Oscillospiraceae bacterium
CTTTTAACAAGCAAGTGTGAGCCGCAGGCTCATTTCCATTCAGTAGGAGATTGAACTCCTACTGAATGGAAATATGGAACCCATGCCACTCAATGGCATGAACTGCCATTAGAGGCGGGGGACATAGCTTGCGGTTATATGCCCTGTTCTGTGATCCTCTCCGGCAGATCCGGAGAGGATGCTTTGTATCCGATATACTATTGCAATCCGCCGGGAGAAAGTGATATAATAGATGACCTGGATATCCGCAAAGCCATGCACATCGCAGATGAACAGATGTATCTTGATAAGGAGAGATACTACAAACGTTTCCCCGAAAGGAAAAGATAGTCACAGCCGCTTTCCGAAAATGGAAAGCGGCTTTTCAGTGTCCGGTGGTGGAATTACGTCGGGCGTTATTCACTTACCTGTGTCCCGACCTGACACCGTCCACTGACATCCCAACAATAACAAAACAAGTAACCGTTCTCATACAAGAATGTAACCATATCATTCAAAATGTAACCATATCTTATGTATTTTAAAGAAACTGTATATGAATTGTAACCTGATTATGACAAAACCGCCTTGAAATATTCTCCGGAAAAGTGTATAATCATATCAATACATCGGATAAAGGTACCTTTAAAAACTACCCTGACCGAAAGGATATTTATGGATAACAGGAAAAGAACGGCACTGTGTATTCTCACAGCAGCAGCATTTATCTCCCTGACAGCATGCGGAGGGGGTAACACGAGCACGAGCTACAGCGCGCAGACAGCCCCCGCTTATCAGTATAGGAGCGATGAGGTATATGCAAATGTAGAAGCAGCCTACTCCGAGTCTGATGAGATAACGGAAAATTCCGAAAAGTACGCAAAGATCAGAGAGAATGGCTTTACCATAGCAGAACAGCAGCCACTGTCAACATTTTCTGCTGACGTGGACACTGCTTCATATACAAATATACGAAGGATGATAAACAGCGGACATTCCATTCCCAAGGATGCCGTTCGTATAGAAGAGATAATAAACTATTTCGATTATGACTATGCCGCTCCGAGGGGCAATCTGCCCTTTGAAGTGACGACAGAGCTCTCCTCCTGCCCCTGGAACGAACAGTCACAGCTGCTCCTCATAGGCGTGCAGGCAAAGAAGGACTACGAGCAGGGACAGCATATCCCGAAAAACCTCGTATTCCTGATAGATGTGAGTGGCTCAATGAATGAGGCTGATAAACTCCCGCTGGTTCAGAAAGCATTCACAATGCTCACCGATGAGCTTGACAGCTCCGACAGGATATCCGTGGTAACATACGCAGGCAGTGACGCGGTGCTCCTTAGTGGTGAGAGCGGTGAAAACAGGAAAAAGATCAATAAGGTAATAGGCAGCCTTTCAGCGGGCGGCGGTACCGCAGGTGCGGCCGGTATAAAGACTGCCTATGAGATTGCAGAGGAAAATTTCATAGAGGGCGGCAACAACCGCATCATCCTTGCCACCGACGGCGATCTCAATATAGGTGCATCCTCCCCCGAGGAGCTCAAAGAGCTGGTGGAAGGTGAGCGGGACAAAGGGATATATTTCTCCGTCCTGGGTGTGGGAACAGGCAACTACAATGACGCTGCCCTTGAAGCCATAGCTGACAACGGGAACGGCAACTATTCCTATATCGACTGCGTTGATGAGGCTAAGAAGGTGCTTGTGGATGAGATGGATTCCACTCTGAACACCGTTGCCAAGGATGTAAAGTTCCAGGTGGAGTTCGATACGGCGAATGTTGAGGCATA
>JAFPYQ010000299.1 GCA_017394475.1 Oscillospiraceae bacterium
GCCACGGAAACCTGTCCCGCTGCCTGGGATGCCTGTGAGGAGGAATCGGAGAGCTCTTCTCCTGCTTTCAAAAGACCACCTGCCATCTGCTTGGATCTTCCGATGACGTCCTGCAGCTTTTCCGCAAGCCCTATACTGTTCTTGGCAATCTGTCCGATCTCATCGTTTCTGTCAGCTGACTGCTTGTCAAAGCGGCTCATGAGATCTCCGTGAGTAAGACCGTTGACAGACTCCGATACTGACTGGATGGGCTTTGCGATCATTGACGCAAAGCGGATCGATATGATAATGGCTGCGATCAGCGCCGCAACGCCGATACCCACCATAACAAGCATTGTATTGATAAGCTTTGAAAGAGCCACCGCCTGGACTCTGCAGGATGCAACCACCCAACCTGTCTTGGGCTCTTTTACCCAGGAGATCATCCAGGTATCGCCCTGCCACTTGCTGATATATGAACCGTTGACGGCGCTTTCTGCGCGGGAATCTGTATAGAAGGGGTTCCCCGCCTGGCTCTCAAGCTCCGAAGCATTGGGATCAAGCTCGTGTCCGCTGTGGGCAACAACATTTCCGTCTCTGTCCACGATAACGATCTCATACTTGCTTTCAAATACCTCGCTAGCAAGAATATCATGAAAATCCGATAGGTTGTAGTTTCTCTGAACAGTTCCTATTACACTTCCGTCCTCGCCATAAACCGGGACTGCGAAAGTAGTTATCATTGAACCTGTTGATTTGGACTGCTGCACGTTGGAGACATACACTGTACCGCTCATGGCCATTTTATAGTATTCCCTGTCAGCGATATCAACGGGCTCTCCCTCTGTTCTTAAGAGCTGCATTCCCTTGTTGCCGGATACGATGGTTGTGTTTCCGTCTCCCAGGGCCGCGTCTATGGTACGCATCTGCTTTAAAAGCGTCTCATCCGGCATTGCCACTCCATCGATAGCTGCACCGTTTTTCTGCATTATATAAGCTATCGTTGAGGGTGCCGAGGCAAATGCCTGCAAAGCCTGCATGTTCTGGTCCAGCACACTTGCGATCTCATATTCGATCAGCTGGGCCTTTGCATCATTGTACTGCCATACACTGTCGATATTGCTGTTATAGCTCATGACTGAGGATGCAATAACAACCAGTGACAAGGGGATTGCCATTATGAGTATTATCACAATCGTAAGCTTCCCTTTGATACTTCCCATATATTTTTTGAACATAATTTGCGCCTCCTTAGAAAACTAGCATATATTATGAAATATCGCTCATACACAATCAATTAAATAAATATTAATTTAATCTAAAAATCAAAATTTGGCTTAAAAATAGGTTTATAATCTAATGTGCGACAAAGCAAGTATGACTAATTAAGCGGTAATTTGAGAGGAGAACTCCGGGATGCAAATGAATGAATCTCTAGTCTTTACAAATGATAACTGTGTCGGATGCAATAAGTGTATTGGCGCCTGCAGCTGTATGGGCGCCTGTATCTCATCGGAACCCGACAGCAACGGCAGGTCCAGGATCGATGTGGACGGCACGAAATGTGTTGCCTGCGGTGCCTGCTTTGATGCCTGCGAACACGATGCCAGAGAGTACCGTGACGACACAGAAAGGTTCTTTTCAGATCTTAAAAAGGGCGAGAGGATCTCAATCCTTATCGCGCCTGCATTCCTGGCTGATTATCCAAATGAATACGAATCCGTTCTGGGCGGCCTTAAAAAGCTCGGTGTCAACAGGATCATCAGCGTATCCTTTGGCGCTGACATAACAACCTGGGGCTACATCAAATACATCCAGACCCACAACTACCTGGGAGGAATTTCCCAGCCCTGTCCCGCGGTGGTGGGATATATAGAGCGCTACCTGCCAGAGCTTTTGCCAAAGCTGTTCCCTGTTCAGAGTCCTCTTATGTGCGCAGCCATCTATGCCCGCAAGGAGATGGGCATCACAGACAAGCTGGCGTTTATCAGTCCCTGCATCGCCAAGAAGAACGAGATAGATGATCCCAACAACAAGGGCTATGTCAACTACAACGTGACCTTCAAGCACCTCATGAAGTATGTGAAGGACAACCATATCTCCGGCTCTCCCGTCAACGACGAGATCGAGTACGGCCTCGGTTCGATCTATCCCATGCCCGGCGGACTTAAAGAAAATGTATACTGGCTCCTTGGCAGCGACGTCTTTATAAGGCAGATGGAGGGTGAAAAGAGAATGTATCACTACCTCCAGCAGAACAAGGACCGCATCAAGGGCGGCAGGACTCCGTTTTTGTTCATAGATGCCCTGAACTGCGAAAACGGTTGCATAAGCGGCACCGGAACAGATCCCAAGCTCACGGCCTCGGACGATCCCCTGTACCACATTCCCGATATCCAGGAGAAGGTAAAAAAGACCACCAGGAA
>JAFPYQ010000300.1 GCA_017394475.1 Oscillospiraceae bacterium
CTTTGCCATGCCCCACCCCGATGGCTACAGAAAGGCTCTTAGAGTGGCTCATCAGGCAGAGAAATTCCACAGACCCGGTATATGCTTTATCGACACACCCGGTGCATACTGCGGCGTAGGTGCCGAGAAAAGAGGTCAGGGCGAGGCTATAGCACGCTCACTGTTTGAGTTCATGATGCTGCGCACACCCGTAATATCCGTGGTGCTGGGGGAAGGCGGCAGCGGCGGTGCACTGGCACTGGGAGTGAGCGATGAGCTGGCTATGCTGGAAAACTCCATCTACTCCGTTATCTCCCCCAGGGGCTTTGCTGCCATACTGTGGAAGGATGCAGCCCGCGAGGAGGAGGCGTGCAACATAATGCACATCACCGCGGAGGATGCCGTGAAGCTGGGAGTCGCCGATATCATCATCCCCGAAGCTGATGGCGGGGCTCACAATGACATGGAAACAACAGCAGAAAATATCCAGGAAAATTTGTTAAAAATGCTGAATAATAATGTGGGAAAAGATATTGACGAATTGCTTGACAAACGTTATAATAGATTCAGGCAGATAGGCGAGTTCTATGAGATCTCCGCCGATTTATAACAGGAGGAAATGTAAATGATTTTTGATAAGGTAAAAGAACTGGTAGTTGATATTCTCAGCGCTGATGCAGATGATGTTACTCTCAACACTGACATCGCAAACGATCTTGGTGCAGACTCTCTCGACGTTGTAGACCTCATCCAGGCTATCGAGGATGAATTCGGTGTGGATATCCCCGATGAAGATGCTCAGAAGATCAAGACCATCGGCGATATCGTTCAGTATGTAGAAGATCATCAGGAATGATTTCGGAATGATAACTATCAGCGCAGTAGATACTGCGCTGATCTTTTATCCTCAATGATATATCATCCCGCATTATTGTGATACAAAACGCGCGGCAGCTGTAAAATGGCTGCCGCGCATTATCTTTCATTTTTTGTAACTGCTCTCGTGAACGCTGAGCCTGTTCAGGGCACGTTTGAGCTTGAGCTCTGCAAAGGTGATCTCCTTTTCGCTCTCCTGTGCAGCGATCCTGTCCCTGGCCTCCTGTTCGGAGCGCTTTGCCCAGTCAACATCTATGTCCTCGGCCCACTCTATGGCATCAGCAAAGATATTTACCCTGTTGCCACCTACCTTGATAAGGCCTATGGATATAGCAGCAACGCGGAATGTACCGTCCTCTTTCCTCATTTTCATGGGGCCTGAGGGCAGTGCCGCCACAAGACTGATATGATTGGCAAGGATACCGATATCGCCCTCTGTGGTGCGGACGATCACTTCTGTGGTCTCACCGTCAAAGAATGTCTTTTCCGGTGTGATTATCGTCAGATGGAAATTATTCATAGCATTTACCGCTCAAAGCGTTATTTCTTTGCCTTTGCAACAGCCTCATCTATCGTTCCGACGAAAAGGAACGCAGATTCGGGCAGGTCGTCATGCTTGCCTTCGATTATCTCCTTGAATCCCCTGATGGTCTCCTTTACGGGAACATACTTGCCGGGGAAGCCGGTGAACTGCTCTGCAACATGGAAGGGCTGTGAAAGGAAACGCTGTACCTTTCTTGCACGGGCAACTATCAGCTTGTCATCATCAGAGAGCTCATCCATACCCATGATAGCGATGATATCCTGCAGCTCTGCATATCTCTGAAGTATGTTCTGCACCGATCTTGCAACTTCATAGTGCTCCTGACCAACGATATCGGGAGAGAGCATCCTGGATGTGGAGTCAAGGGGATCCACAGCAGGATAGATACCCAGTGAGGATATAGCACGGGAAAGGGTGGTTGTAGCATCAAGATGGGCGAATGTGGTGGCAGGTGCGGGGTCTGTAAGGTCATCCGCAGGCACATATACAGCCTGAACGGAGGTTATGGAACCCTTGCCTGTTGATGTGATACGCTCCTGAAGAGCACCCATCTCGGTGGCCAGTGTAGGCTGATAACCAACGGCGGAGGGCATACGTCCGAGAAGTGCAGACACCTCTGAGCCCGCCTGTGTGAACCTGAATATGTTATCGATGAACAGGAGCACATCCTGACCCTCGGTATCTCTGAAGTATTCAGCCATGGTAAGTCCGGAGAGACCTACTCTCATTCTTGCTCCGGGGGGTTCGTTCATCTGACCGTATACCAGCACTGTCTTTTCAAGAACGCCGGATTCCTTCATTTCCATGTAAAGGTCGTTGCCCTCACGGGTGCGCTCCCCTACTCCTGTGAACACGGAGATACCGTTGTGCTGGTTAGCGATATTATTTATGAGCTCCTGGATAAGGACTGTCTTGCCAACGCCTGCACCGCCGAAAAGACCTATCTTACCGCCTCTGAGGTAGGGGCAGATAAGGTCTATTACCTTGATGCCTGTTTCAAGTATCTCGTTGGATACCGTCTGTTCCTCATAGGAGGGGGCTTTTCTGTGGATGGGCCAGCGTTCCTCTGCTGCAGGAGCAGGGCCGTTGTCAACGGGCTCGCCGAGAAGGTTGAATATCCTTCCGAGAGTCTCCCTGCCAACGGGAACGGTTATGGGAGAGCCTGTATCCTTAGCGGGAGTGCCTCTGCGCAGTCCGTCCGTGGAGGACATGGCAACACAGCGCACCACATCGTCACCGATGTGCTGTTCCACCTCGCAGACAAGCCTGTTGCCGTTGAGGTCTATCTCTATCGCATTGAGCAGCTTGGGCAGATTTTCCTTATCAAAGCGGATATCTACCACTGCGCCGATTATCTGGACTACCTGTCCGTAGTTTTCCATCGTATATGTTCCTTATCTTTGTTTTCCCCGCTGATATGGCGGGGAAAATAGGTTTGATGCTTTTTATACGCTGTTTGCGCCGCCGACTATCTCGGTGATCTCCTGAGTGATAGCCGCCTGTCTTGCGCGGTTGTAGGAAAGGGAAAGATCATCTATCATGATCTGTGCATTGTCCGAAGCGTTTTCCATGGCATTGCGCCTTGAAGCCTGCTCCGAGGCGAAGGAGTCTATTATCGCACCATATATCATGCCGCTTATGAACCTGGGCACGATATGGTCGAACACAAACGAAGCCGAGGGCTCATATACGGGGATCTCCTTCAGACCTGAGGGGGCGTGGGGGATATCCACGGGGAGTATCGCCAGTGATGCCGCGGTCTGCGTGATGGGCGATACATAGTTGGTGTAGAAAAGCTCCGCCTGCTTTATCCTTCCGTGAGTGTAGGCAAAGACCACATCATCCGCTATCTCCGCAGTATCATGTATCTTCACGGTCTCCGCTATCTGGGAATAGGCGGCAAACATAGTGTACCTGCGCTTTATATAGTACTCGCAGGCCTTTCTGCCTATGGCAAGTATCTCCACATTGTCGATACCGCCCAGTTCCTGTATGCGGGCATCCACCAGCTTGAATATGCTCGAGTTGAAACCGCCTGCAAGCCCTCTGTCACCTGCGATGACTATCAACAGGACACGGCCGTTCTCATTTGCCTTTTTGAAGGGGGAGAAGAAATCCGGGTTTTCCGCCTGTATCTCACACATGGTCTCATAGAGTGCGTTGAAATAGGGGCGTGCATTATCCGCTCTTTCCTTTGCTTTCCTGAGCTTTGACGAAGCAACGAGCTGCATCGCCTTTGTTATCTGCATAGTGGATTCGACGCTCTTTATCCGTCGCCGGATCACTTTCATATTGCCGGAAGCCATATATTATCCTTTATTTATTGAGAAATCTCTTTGTGAATTCCTCAAGCAGTTCTTTCAGACTGTTTTCCGTCTCCTCATCGAGGGCGCCTGTGGAATGTATCTTTTCGGATATCTCAGGCTTGTTGTCCGATGCGTAGCTGCGCAGTTCAGACTCGTATTCGCTAACCTTTGCAAGCTCTACCTCATCAAGGAATCC